>JBQTIJ010000226.1:0-20653 GCA_052388255.1 Phycisphaerales bacterium | reverse complement strand
GGGCAATGTTGTACCGCTTCATCTGCCCCGCGATAAACCGATCGAGCGCGCTCTTGGTCGCCGCCGTCGGGCGCTGCGAGTCGTAGTTCCCCAAGCACATCACCCCAAGATTGTTCTCGTTGTTGTCCTGCACGTGAGCGCCCTGGTAGCGGATGTTCCGCCCCTCGTAGATTCGCCCTGCCGGGTCGATGATGTAGTGGTACCCGATGTCCGCGAAGGCCTTTCGGTTTCCCCGGCCGCCGTTCACATGGCTCTTGCGGACCATCTCGATCCGCGCCGCCGCGTCAGACTCTCGCGTCGAGGTGAACACGTCCATCCCGTCGTGATGAACCGTGATCCGCTGCACGCCGTTCATCGGGTTGATTTCTGACTGTCGGGCCACGCCCGAGGTCGTCCACGCCGACCGCGGCAGCACTCCGGGAGCCGGACCCGTGACCGGCACAGGTGCCCGCTGCGCCACCACCGGCGTCGTTTTTCGGGCTGCCACCGGCGGACCACCACCCGGGTTCGGCGATGCCGCCACAGGTCACGGGAGATCAGCCGAGCCCGAGCGTGCACAGCCCGACAGCGCGACCACCCCCTGCAGGAGTCCGCCTTCAACCACTTGCCGCCTGGTCACCACTTCGAGCATCCGGCCAATATCGGCCGCCGACCTCCGAAGAGCCCACAAACCTGCCCCTCCCTGCACTCCTCAGCCCAGCACGCCGCCGCGGCTTCGAAACCCGCTGACCGTTCGCTGCAGGTTCTCCCCCGGGCAACGTGTCGCCGCCCCCGGGCACTCCCGATGGGTCCGCACCCGGGCCGAGGCGATCCCGTACCGGCGCATCTGCTCCGCGATGAACCGCTGCAGAGTGTTTGCTTGGTCCGCAGTCGGCGTCTGCCGGTCAAAGTTTCCGAGGCAGACAACCCCAAGGTTGTGCTCGTTGAAGTCCTCGACATGCGCCCCTTGGTACCGCAGCGGCCTCCCCTCCCACACCACTCCCGCGGCGTCCACAAGGTAGTGATACCCGATGTCCGCCCAGGCCTCCCCCTTGGTGCGGCGCGAAAGGTGCGCGAGGCGAATCGACTCGATCCGCTTCGCGACCGCAGCCCCATCCGTGGCGTCAAACAGGGTCGAACCCTCGTGGTGAATCGTGATTCGATCGATCCCGTTCATCGGATTGGCGTTTGAGCGGGTCGGGCCGAGCACTCGCGTCCACGCGGACCTTGGTTGGACACTCACCGTGGCCGTGGTCGGCAGGGCGGCCGGACCTGGCGGGAGAATGACCGGCGACGGCGAGACCGGTCCGGGCAACGCGCTCTTGGGGTCAGGAGTCGCCGCGCACCCCGAGAGCCCGAGCAGCCCAAAGACCGCTCCGGCCCGAAGCGCCTCGCGCCGCGTGATGGGTGAGGCAGGGGAGTGTCCGGTACCTTCATGCATGCGGGAATCACCTCTGCGCGCGACGCCATCGAATCCTCTCGGCCGCGTTCGAGCAACCGGGCTCGATTCTACGATCAGCCACTGAGCCCTGCGCCGACCATTTCTGTCCTTCAAGGGTGCTGGAATGCGGAGGCGGTCCTCTGCGCGTGGGGCGATTCCTTCGCGAACGTCCCCCCCGCGCTCCTCAGAGTCCGGTCCCGCAATGCAGACTCCAGGGCCGTGGCCTGGACCATCCTTGCACCTTGGCGACCATCTCCAGAGATCCGCACCTTCAGCGATCTCCGGCACGCCATCGCCACTCTCCCGAATGCTCAGAGCGACGTAGCCGCGGCGGCGGGTCTCCCCTTCGCCGGAGGGCTCATCGCATGGATCGGCTACGAGACTGGTCGCGCGCTCGAGCCCACCGCAGGCAAGGGCCGGCCCACCGGCAAGAGCGACTGGCCCGCCCTTCGGTGTGCCCATTGTGATCATGCCCTCGTCATCAACCAGCAGACCGGACAAGCATGGGCCATCGGCGACCCTCGCGAGTTCCTGACCATCAAGGACCGCTGCGCAAGCGTTCCCCCCTCCGCCCACGCCTTTGCGCTCGGATCCCTCGAGAGTCTCACGGGCGAGACGGCCTTCACAGAGACAGTGGCCCGGACCGTCGAGTACACCCGCGCCGGCGACATCTTCCAGGCCAACATCGCTCACCACCTTCAAGGCACGTTCTCCGGCTCCCCCCGGGGCTTCGCCGCCGCGCTCCTCAGGAGCGCCGACCCGTGGCATGGTGCGTACTTCGAGGAAGCCCCGACCGGCGGGCCCATCACCGCCATCGCCAGCGCCAGCCCGGAACTCTACTTTCACCTCGATTCGGCCCGCAGGCAGGTCCACACCCGGCCCATGAAAGGCACCCGCGCCGGGCATGAGGGCCGCGAGTCACTCGCCCGGAGCGTGAAGGACGCCGCGGAACTGAACATGATTGTCGATCTCATGCGCAACGACCTCGGACGCGTGGCCCGGCCCGCTGGCGTGCGCGTGCCCACGCCCCGGGCGTTCGAAGAGCATGGCGGCGGGCTCGTGCAGGCAACCGCCACCATCGAGGCCGACCTTCGGGCCGGGGCCGATGCGGGCGACGTCCTCTCCGCGACCTTCCCCTGTGGATCCGTCACCGGCGCACCCAAGATCCGGTCCATGCAGATTATCGAAGAGCTCGAGCCCCTTCCCCGCGGCCCATACTGCGGCGCCATGGGCTTCGTCTGCCGGTCCCGCAACGCGACCTTCAACATCGCCATCCGTACCGCCTTGCTTCGGGGGCCCGCCGCGCCACCCACCCCCGCAGGCCCCAGAATACTCGACGGCACGGCGACCTATCCGGTTGGCGCGGGGATCGTTGCCGATTCCGTCCCCGTCGCCGAATGGCACGAAACCCTCGATAAGGCCCGGCCGATTCTCGCCCTCGTGAACCACCCCGCCCGCACCTGAACAACCACCCGCCCGATCTCCACCGATCATGCCCAAGAGCAACTCCAAGCGCGCGGCACACAACGGCGTTCATGAACCCACGGGCAACGCCCGGGACGAGCACGGCCACCGCCTCCACCCCCTCGGCGGTGCGCGGCTGCGGGCCGATGTGATCGATGTGTACATCATCCGCCGTGAAGGTGAGGACGATCGCCCCGCCGCCCGCTCCCAAAGCCGGCTCGCCCGCAGCGAGTCGTTCTCGATCTTGCAGCTCCACCGCGCCACCGGACCCCTTTGCGCCACCTGGCAGCCAGTGATGGGACACATCGAACCCGGCGAGACGGCCGTCCGCGCGGCCGAGCGCGAAGTCGCCGAGGAGATCGGCCTCTGCCGCTCCGACACCGCCTTCGCGGGCATGTGGGCCCTCGAGCAGGTCCACCCTTACTTCCTTGCGGCCCTCGATTGCGTGGTGCTTTCCCCCCGGTTCCTGATCGAGGTCCGCCCCTCCTTCACCCCGCGCCTCAATCACGAGCATGACGCATGGCGCTGGGTCCATTCTTCGCAGGCGTGGCGCCGCTTCATGTGGCCCGGCCAGCAGGCCGCCCTGCGCGAGATTACCGCGTTCATGATGCCCGCCGGGTCACTGGCCCGACGCCACCTCGCGCTGTGAAGGCGCGTTCCGCGTAAAGGCGATCGATGGTGGCGCAGAGTCTGCCATCCCCGCGCCGCGCCACACCGCCACCCAGTGTCCGGGCTCAACTTCAGCAAGCGTCGAATCGATCCCCATCGTCGGGTGCGGCTGCGTCCCTTCCGGCGGCGCATGGTGCGGCCACCAGGGGCGGCCCCGGGGCGGCGTCCCAAGCCCCTGAAACCCCGCGTCGTCGTCGATCACCATCCGCACCGTCGTCAGTCGCTCGGCGGTGGTGCGGACGCTCGGGATACACGCAAGGAGCGCCCGCGTGTACGGATGCAGCGGCCGGTCGAAGAGATCAAAGACCGTCGCATATTCGACCACCCGCCCCGCGTACATCACGCACACCACATCCGCCGCCTCCGCCACCACACCCAGCGCGTGCGTGATGAGCACGATTCCCATCCCCCGCCGGTCGCGGAGCTCGGCAAAGAGGTCGAGAATCTGTGACTGCACCGTCACGTCAAGCGCCGTCGTCGGTTCATCTGCGATCAGCACCGCCGGGTTGCAGGCGAGCGCCATCGCGATCATGACCCGCTGCCGCATCCCACCGGAGAACTGGTGCGGAAACGCATCGATGCGCCGCTCCGGCTCCGCGATCGCCACTTCGCGCAGGGCCGCGATGGCCCGCTCCCGCGCTTCGCGCCGCCCAACCCGCTGATGCAGCACCACCGCCTCGATGATCTGCTCGCCGATCGAGTACACCGGGTTGAGCGAGGTCATCGGCTCCTGAAAGATCATGGCGATCTGCCCGCCCCGAATCGCCCGCAGCTCGCGCTCATGGAGCCGCAGCAGATCCACCTCACCGCCCCGCGCAGCAAAGCGGATCGTCCCGCGCTCCGTCACCGCGCTCGCCCGATCAAGCAGCCCAAGAACACTCATCGCCGTGACCGATTTGCCGCTGCCGGATTCTCCCACCACCGCAACGGTCTGGCGGGCAAAGAGCGAAAGGTCAACCGCCGAGACCGCGCGAACCGCGCCCCCGCTCCCCGCCCGCGGCCGAAAGGAGACAGCAAGATCCCGGATGCTCATCAGCGGTGCCAATCCGGGAGCGTACGCCCGCAAGGGCCCGGCCCCGTGGCCGACAAAAAAGACAGCGGCGGATCCGTGGGACCCGCCGCTGCAAGATGCACATCTCAGGGCTGCTCAGGCGATCGTTGCCTGAATCAGTTGCAGCCGTTGAAGAACGTGGTGATGAAGTTGTCGAGGTCGTCGGGCGAGACGATCCCGTTGAAGTTCGTGTCCGCGAGGGGGCACGGCGGAACGTTGAAGTAGCAGGTGATGTAGTCGTCGAGGTCGTCGGGGCTCAGGATGCCGTCACCGTTGATATCGGCAAGGCACACCGGCGGAACGATCGGCATGGGGATGTTGGGCACGTTGATCGCCGCGGGGTAGTTGCCGTTGAGCGCGGGCTTGAAGAGCGTGATGGTGCCGTCGGCGAAGTTGGGGGCCGCGTCGGTGTCGAAGCGGAAGTTGTAGAGGGTGCTCCAACGGATCGCGTTCGCGTTCGCGTTGGTTGCGAAGGTCTGCGTCTCAAAGATCAACTGGTTCCCCTCGCGACGGGGGGTCCAGGCGTCGTTGCTGTAGGCCTCGCCCGAGTGTGATCGCGGGTGGCGGAACTCAAAGTTGCTGAAGGCCGCGTTGGCCGGCAGCGGAACGATGAACTGCTGGGCCGAGCGGTCGGAGTTGAGGTTGAAGACCGCGTACTCGTAGTGCCACATCCCGTTGGCGATCGGTGTGGCCTTCGCGCCGACCCAGAACCGACCGGTGATACGGGCGTTAGGGTTGGTCGGGTGGGGCTCGGGGTAATCGATGGGGATGAGCGTGATCAGCGGATCGACATCGCGCCAGGCGAAGATGCCCGGGAGCTGCTGGACGGTGCCGCCGATGAACGATGGCGTGCCCGTGCCGTTCTGGATGTTGATCTTGCGGTACGAGAGGTTGTTCAGGCCGTTGGTCGCCGTCAGGGTGTTCGGACGCAGCCAGCGCGCATCGTCCATGGTCACGTAGTGGGCATCCACCCAGTACTGCGCACCCACGTTCGCGCCCGAGCCCGTCGTGCCCGTGACATCCGCCGTGGGCACCTGGAGCCGCATGCCGACCGTGGACCCCGAGGTCCCGTCGGTGCCGCTGCCCGTGCCGTGCGGCCACGGGAAGGCCCCGTTCACCGCGTTCACCTGCGAGCGGGGGCCAAGGAACGACTGTCCGCCGTTCAGACCGCTTCCGTAGGTGTCCGAGCAGTTCACGCCCAACTCGCTGCCACCGCCGGGGGGCTGCTGGCAGGTGCCGCAGGCGTTGCTGTTCGTGCTGGCAAAGCCGTGCTTCAGCCACGACTGCCCAAGCTGCTCGAACCGGCCAGCGCCGTTCACGATCTTGTAGCGGTACATCGCCTGAGCGATGACCGGGTGCTCCTGAGCGCGGGGGCCGGTGTCGTACCAGGCAACCGGAATATCGCCACGGTTGCACGAATCGGTGCCGACGGCATACGCCGTGATCGCGCCGTTGCCGTTGGTGCCGAAACGGCCCACGTCAACCAGCGTCCCGATCGTCACGTCTGGGCCGCTCGTCGAGGCGGGGGGCGGGGGCGGGGGCGGGGGGGCATCAGCGAACGACAGGGCCAACGAGTAGTTGCCCCGAGCCGTGGAGAAACCCGCGACGCGGATGAGCAGCGTCTCGCCTGCGGCCATGTTGCGCGTCACGCGCGAGGCCGAACCACAGGCGTCATCGTTGCAGGCCAGCGTATTGGCGCTCGTGCCCGGGCAGGCCGAGTGCAGCGAGAGCACCGAGTCATACGTCGTCCCGGTCCCGCACGTCTGCGCCGTCAGAATGCCCGACGTTGCCGCCGTGAAGCGGTACCACATGTCGCGGGCAGTCGTGCTGCTTCCGCAGTTGGTCGCACCATCGTTGGTCGCGTTGGTCGTGCTCCCGGCATAGGTACCCACACCCACGGTGTTAGCAGTCCCACAGGCGTTCGACCCTGTAGTGTCCTGCGCCAAAGCCAGCCCAGCAAACGCAAAGAGCGCGGCGGGAGCGACGAGAGCGGCTGCACGTTTCGTGCGACGAGCGGTTGCCATTACCAAGTCTCCAGATGGAATGAGGAGGCACCCCGGCCGACGAATGCGGCCGCGAGAGAAGGATCAGACGCTGACAAAGAGTGTACGGGAAGAACCGAACTTTGCAAACATATGGGGCGATCAAGGTCGAACCGCCGTCAAAATAATCCCCCCAGAACAGGGGAACCACTCTCCGGGGCTCGGACGCTTATATGTACCGGGATCGGATGTCATGAGTTTCACCGTTTCACCCCGATAATCTGTTCTTGGGCGGTTTTTGTTCACCTGCCCGCCTGATTCGATCGATGACCTCCTCCGGGATTCCCTGCGCTCCAATCCCCCACCGCTGATGGCCGACTCACCCCACAACCCCGCACCCGGTCCTTCCACCGCCGCCGCGTCGACTCCAGTCGCCAGCCGGGTCGGTGCGCTCTGGCCGGTTCCCGTGCTCCTCGTTGCGACCGCCGCCCTTGGGTACGGCCTGGTCCGCCTTGCGCTGCAGCGGCCCGCGCCAGACTTTGCTCCCGCATTCGTTGATGCCCGTGCTGCGCTCGCGGCCCACGAGGCCGAGAAGACCATCGATATCGTCAACAAGCGCCTCCTCACGCCCTTCTCCGAAGGTGCCCTCTCGCCCGAGCAATCGCAAGAGGTCTTCCTCCTCCGGGCCCGCGCGCTCCACAGCGGCCAGCTTGAACTCGCCGTAGAACGCGAAGAGAACCACCGCGCCATCATCGCCGACTATGAGCGGGCCCAGCGTCTGGGGGCAACGCTCCCGCCCCTCGATACCGGCAACCTCGCGTCCAGCATGATCGCCATCGGCGACGCTCAGGGTGCCGTGGACCTTGCCCGGAAACTCGGCGCCAAGGACCCCGCACGCCGCACCGAGATCTACCGCGCCGTCATCACCGGCGACCTTCGGCGCCAGCAGAGCGGTAAGCCCGTCAACACCGAACTCATGCTCGGCCTGCTCTCGGAACTCCTCGAAGGCGATTCCGCCGGTGACGAGGACCGTGCCTGGGCCATCGCACGCCAAGCCGAACTCCGCCTCGCCGGTGGGCACACGCAGGAGACGATCGCCACGCTCCAGCGCACCCTCCTTCGCGCCGAACGGCTCGGCCCCGACGCCCGCGGCGAACTCTTCTACCTCCTCGGCCGGGCATATGACGCCGTCGGCGACCACGCCCGCGCCGCCCAGCAGCTCACCGCCGCCGAGGCCGACCTCACCCCCGGCCACCCGCTTCGCGCAGCCACCCTCGTCATGGCCGGGCGCATCCAGCAAGCCGCCGGCAAGCTTGATGACGCAGCGGAACGCTTCGAGGCGGCCCGGCTCGGTGCCTCAGGTGGAGATGCCCTTCTCGCCGCCCTTCTCGGCCTCGCGGAGACCGCCGCCGCACGGCGCGACGACGCCGCGGCCGTCGAGCACTACGTGAACCTCATCGAGCAGATGGGCAAGGAACGCGAGCAGGCCGAGCGCGAGCGCCGCCCGCTCAGCGAGGGGTGGGTGACCCCCCAGCGTGTCTCCGAGAGTCTGATGGACCGTCAAGCCGATCGCCGCAGCGCCGACGACTTCACTCGCTCGCTCCGCTACACCCTCCTCGCAGAAACCGTCTGGACTGACCACCGGGCCGAACCACCCGACAACGTCCTCCTCGCCATCGGCTCCCTTTCCCGCGCCATCGGCGAGCGCACCCTCGAGGAATCACGCACCACCCCCGCCGGCCGCCTCCCCGTGGATCAGTTGAGCGAAGTGGCCCGCCTTGAGATCAAGCGCAACCTTCACGAGGCCGGCGAGTACTTCCGCCGCCACGCCCAGCGCGTCAGCGCCCGCGATGAAGCCGCTTACCGCGACTCGCTCTGGTCCTGCGCCGAGTGTTTCGACCTCGCCGGCGAGCACGACGAGGCCAAGGCCGCCTTCTCGCAGTACGCCTCCATCGGCACCGACGATCCTCGCCGCCTCGAAGCCATCTTCCGCCGGGGCCAGATCCTCGCCGCCAAGCGCCAGTTCCGCGAAGCCATGGCCGACTTCCGCACCCTCGTCGAGACCCGCGGCGGTTCCGGCGGTGCTTCCGGCTCGGGCCTCATCGGCGAGCGCAGCGTCGTTCCCCTGGCCCGCTGCCTCGTCGCCGACGGAACCCCGGAAGCGTTCAAGTCGGCCGAAGACCTGCTGACCCCCGTCCTCACCGACGGCCAGACCAGACCCGATGCCGAGACTTACGCCACCGCGCTCGTCGAACTCGGTGAACTTCTCCACCGCGTGGGCCGCCATGCCGAGGCCATCACCCGCCTCACCGAGGCCGTCGACCGCTACCCCACCCACGATCGCATCGGCGTTCTCTGCTACAAACTCGCCGATGCCTCGCGCCAGTCCGCGGCTCAGATCGATGCCGACCTGCGCGAGACCATGCCCCAGTCCCGCCGTGAGGAACTCGTCCGCGTCCGTCGCGAACGCCTCTCTCGCGCCGCCGATGCCTACCAGCGCGCCGGAGCGGAGATCGCCGCCAAGGACGCCCGCCGCTTGACGACCATGGACCAGCTCGTCATGCGCAACAGCGCGTTCTACCTTGGCGATGTCGCCTTCGAACAGAACGACTACGCCGCCGCCATCGCCGCCTATGACGCCGCCCGCCTCCGCTACAGCGACGACCCAGCCAGTCTGGTCGCCATGGTTCAGATCGTCAACTGCTACGTCGCCGAGCGCCGCTGGGCCGAGGCCGTCACGGCCAACAACAGGGCGGAACAGCAGCTCCGTAGTCTCCCCGACACGGTCTGGGCCTCCCCGGACCTGCCCATGGAAAAGCGCCACTGGGAACGCTGGCTCGATTCCCGCCGGCTCCTCGACCTCCAGGCCCGCGAGCAGGCCTCGGTTGAAAACAAATAGGGCCGTCACCAGCCCCTGAGCCGATCATGATCCCGTGGCGGAGCCGCGAACATGAGCACCTCTCGATCGACACCCTCCCCGTCCTCATCTGACCTGCACGGCAGGCCGGAGGTCTGGCTCCCCCGGCTCATCCGGCTGCTCGACGACCAACTCGCCGACGCCAACACCCTGAGCGCGCTCAGCCGCGCCCAGGCCGCCGCCGCTGCCGCCGGAGAGATCGACGAGATCGTCGAGATCCTCGGCCAGCGCGAGCCCATCGTCGAGGCCATGACCGCCCGCGGCACCGACCTCGAGCCCTTCGCCAAGGGCATGGGCACCTTCATGGCCCAGGTCGCCCCCCGCTACCGCGATCTCGTCGGCGAGCGGATCACCCAGATCGATGCGCTGGTCGGGGTCGTGAACCAGCAGGATGAACTCGACCGCGCCGCACTGGAACGCTACCGCGATCGAATCGCCACCGATCTCGCCGGTGTCGGCAAGGCCCGCACTGCCCTCGCCGCGTATGGCCGCGACCGCAGCGATGTCGATGATCATGGACCGCGTTTCCAGGACCACCGCGGGTGAGCGCCGCCCCTTTGACCCTTCTCGCCCCGCTGCCGCCGGCACCGGCGTCGGCCGCTGCGTCGGTACCGGCGTCAGTCCCTGCGTCGGCCCCGGTCGGCATGTCCGCCTCCGAGCTCGGCGAACTCGTCAGCGCATTCAGCGCCGTCACGGCGCGGCTGCAATCGACCCACGAGGCCCTCGCCGCGGAGGTCGCCAAGCTCAAGTCCGAACTCGCCGAAGCCAACCAGCAGGTAGAACGCTCGCGCCGCCTCGCCGCGCTTGGCGAGATGGCCGCCGGCATTGCTCACGAAGTCCGCAACCCCCTCGGGTCGATCCGCCTGCACGCCCGCATGCTGCGCGAGGACCTTGCCGATCGACCAGACCAGCAGTCGACCGCCGAGAAGATCGGCATCGCGGTCGTGCGGCTCGATGCCGTCGTGGGCGATGTGCTCGCCTTCGCACGCGAGATCCGTATCCGCCGCGCCGAGCACGACGCCCGCGATCTTCTCGAATCCGCCTTCTCCGCCGCCCGCGGCGCCGGGGCCGAATGGTCCGGCGTCGCCGTCCGCTTTGAAGGTGCGCCGGGCCTTGGCGTCTCCTGTGATGCCGCCCTCATGCAGCAGGCCCTGGTGAACCTCGCGCGCAACGCCGTTGAGGCCATGCACGAACACGCTTCACCGGAGCGAACGCTCACCCTCGGCGTCCGCCGCACTCGTGCTCGCGACGCCGCCGGCACCGGCAAGCCGCGCCCCATGATCGGCCTCTATGTGCGCGACACCGGCCCCGGCATCACGCCCGAGGTCATGGCCCGGATGTTCAACCCGTTCTTCACCACCCGGGCGGCGGGGACCGGCCTCGGCCTGGCGATCGTCAACCGCATCGCCGACGCCCACAGCGGGCGCATCGCCGTACGCAATATCGCCGATGGTCGCGGCACCGTCGCGGAACTGTTGATTCCCGCCGAACCCGCTCAGGCCGTCTCGCCCACGGCGTAGCGGCGGAACGAAACGATCGTGGCCGTGCCGATGATGTCCTTGACCCGCTTGGCGGGGTCCTTGACATACGGCTGCTCGAGCAGCGCGATCTCTTCGAAGAACTTCCGCATCCCGCCCTCAACCATCTTCTCGGCGATCTCCTTGGGCTTCCCGCTCTCCATCGCCTGGTCGATGCGGAACTTCCGCTCCTTTTCGATCACCTCGGCCGGGATGTCACCCGCGTTCACCCCCTTGGGGGCCGGCACGCTCGCGACGATGTGCATCCCGATGTCCTTCAGCAGGTCCTTGCTGATCTGCCCCTCGGCGTGGATCAGCGCACCCGTCTTGCCATCGTGGTGAACATACGCGCCAAACACCGCGTTCGGGCCGCCGTTGAACTTGTGCCCGCGCGCAAACGCACAGTTCTCGCCCGTGGTGATGCGGATCTTGTCCACTTCGGCCTGCATCTCTCCTGAGCAGGGCACCTCGCCCACGGGCTGCTCCGCCGCCAGGTCCGCCACGCGGGCGCACATCGCGACAAAGTGCTCGTTGATGGCCGTGAAGTCCGTCTCGGCGCGAACCTCGATGATCGCCGCGTGCGGAACGTTCCCGCCCGCGTCCGGCCCGTGAATCGCCACCGTCACCCGGCCCGCGCCCGCCGCCCGATCCGTCCGCGCGTCCATCTTGCCCTTGAGCTTCTTGCGAAGGAGTTCCTCCGCCTTGCCCATGTCGCCACCCACCTCCACAAGCGCCTTCTTGCACTCCATCATGGAGAGCCCGGTCGAGTTGCGGAGTTTCATGACGACCGAGGCGGGAATCTCTTGCACGGACATGGGGCGTTTCCTTCGTTCAGTTCCGCTGCGCGGGTGGACCACCCGGCCGGGACCGGTGCGCACGCGCACCAGGGTGAAAGGCAACCGACAACGCGGCTAAGCCGCGGGGAAGCACTGACAGCATGAGAACCCGCGACGAGAGTCAAGACCCTCCGGCACGGCACAACGCGATGGTCACGGCTTGGCCGCAAGCGCCGCCGACGTGGGGTCCGGGCTCGCCGAGCCGGGCTCGTCGGCACGGAACTGCGAACGCCGTGAGCGCCGCTGCCCGTCACCCGCCGCGCCATTGGCTTCCGCACCCGTTCCCGCGCTCTCGGGGCGACCGTCGCCCTTGCTCACGCGCTGGCTCTTGCCCTCGGCAATGGCCAGGCATAGCTCGCGGATGATCACGTCGATCGAACGCATCGAGTCGTCGTTGCCCGGGATCGCGATATCCGCAAGGTCCGGGTCGCCGTCGGTGTCGATCAGGCAGACCGTGGGAATGCCCAGCTTGCGGGCCTCGTTCAGCGCGTTGAGTTCCTTCTTCACGTCGATCACGACAAGCACGCCGGGGAGCTTGTCCATCCCGCGCAGACCCTCGAGGTTGCGCTTGATCTTCCGCTGCTCGCGCCGAAGCTGGCTCTCCATCTTCTTCGAGTAGCTCGCGTAGTTGTCCTTCTGCTCGATCGCGTCGAGTTCATCAAGCCGCTTCAGGCGCGAACGAATGGTCCGGAAGTTCGTCAGCGTACCGCCCAGCCAGCGCTCGATGCACCAGTGCATCTTGACATCCCCCACACGCTGCTGCAGCACCGCCCGGGCCTGCCGCTTCGTCCCCACGAAGCAGACGTCCTTCCCCTCCGCCACCACGCGGGCAAGGAACTTCTTCGCGAGCAGGAGGCCCTTGATGGTCTCCTTGATGTCGATGATGTGGATCCCGTTCCGCTTGCCCCAGATGTACGGGGCCATCTTCGGGTTCCAGTTGCTGTTCCGCTGGCCGAAGTGGATGCCCGCTTCGATTAGGTCCTGAACAAGCGTGTTCTGGCCGGGGGCGGCGTTGGGAGCAGATGACATGCGATCAACCTTTCTATCAGCGACACCGGCGGGCGCGATTCGTGGCGAGTGATTCACCGGTCGGCCCATCCATCGGCTTTCCGGAACACCCGCGCCGCTCGCCAAAAGGGCGCTTCATTGTGGAAACGGAGACTTCCCGTCAGAGCGAATGCCCCTTGACGGAGCCCGGTCGCCGAATCGTTCGACCGGACCCACAACTATAGGTACGACTCCCCCAAACGTCGAACCAGCCCCCGGCTCGGCTTCCGCACCCACTCCCCGACCCCACTCCCCCCCGTCGCGAGTTATCGGAGCGTCTTGCTCATGATCAGCGACGTGTAGTTCGTCACCCCCCAGTCAAACCGCTCGATATCACGGTACCCACGGCGTCGATAGAACGCCACCAGTTCCGCATCCGGCTCGGCGGTCGAGAGCGCCAGTTCCGCCATCTTCAGTTCGCGTGCCCGCCCTTCGATCGCCTCAAGCAGCCGCTGGCCGATCCCCGCCCCCTGCAGAGTCGGCTCCACCGCAAACTGCGAGAAGTTGCAGACGTCCGGCCGCCGAAACCACCGCGGCCCGCTCTCGGGCGCACCTCCGCCGCCACCCCATGCGGGTTCCTGAAACATGATCGTCCCCACCAGGCGGCCGTCACGCTCCGCCACAAAGCACTCCCCGCGGCTGACACGCTTGCGCGTCACCTCTGGCGATTGATGACTCGCCAGCGCATGCAGGCCCATCGCCGTCTGCTTGGCATACGCCCGGTGCAGCAGCCCGGTCAGTTCCGTCAGCGAATCCGAGGGGCGCAGACGGCGGATCGTGAGTGGAGAGGTTTCGTCAGTCATGTGGGCGAGAAGTGTTACCCTCGTGCCGGCGCGAAATGGACCAGCGGGATCGTCGCCATGGTGTGCAGCCCCGGTCGCGCTGCCGTCAGCGGCCCGATTGAGTTGAGCGTCATCGCGCTCGTGGCGATATCGCCATGCACCCCGCCACGGAAGACCACATCAAGCAGCGGCTCGCCATCGACAATCACCCGATCCTGCGGATCCGCCTGCCCGATCGCCGCCTGAAAGACCATGGTGATCAGCGCCTTGCCATGCTGTCGCCCCACGGCCACCTGCCGGACACCCGCCGCCGCGCCCTTGGCGATTGCCCCCAGCCCGCAGGTCATCGGCTTCTCTGCCCGCACCGGCTCGATGCTCTCGTGCCACTCGTCGATCTTGAACCCAAGGTAGTTGGCCACAAAGTGCAGCGACTCGCCCAGCCCCACATGCCGCAGCCAGCCGTCGCGAACCCCTTGGTTGAAGGCCTTGTCGTCGAGCGTTGCGCCGATCTTCCTTTGGAACGGAATGCGCCGCGTCGTCGCGTCCTGGATGCGGTGTACCTCCACGCTCTTGACGCTCCGGCAGACTGAAGTCGTAAAGACCGGGATCATGTCCATCATCGCCCCGGGGTTGACCCCGGTCCCGAGCAGACGCCCCTTTCCTCGCTGCGCGATCTCGTCAAGTTCCTGCGCAAGGGCCGCGTGCCGCAGCCACGGCCACACCAGTTCCTCGCAGGTGCTCACCACCGTCACCCCGCGCGAGAGCAGCCGGCGAAAAGTCTCGGCGCAGAGCCGAAGGTCAGAGCTCGTCGTCACCAGGGCCGCGTCGATCGAGTCCCATGCCGCGAAGTCGTCAAGCGAGTCCATCACGCGGACATCCCCGTCAACACTCCGCACAATGTCGCGCACGGCCTGGCCAGAGAACCGCGGATCAACATCGACCGCCGCGACCACCCGCCCGAGGCGGCGGTCGTAGAGGTCGTGGATGATCTTCTGCCCGAGCGGCCCAAGGCCGACATGAAGAATGCGGTACATGCTGACTCCGAAGGTTCAACCCGCGCCGGTCGCGGCACGCGCCGGATCGTAGTGGCGGCTCCGCCCGAGACAGCAGACACAGGTCGAAACCGCCGCGCCGATCACCAGGTGCCATGTGTAGTTGATCCGCGGCACCTTCCAATCGATCTCGAACAGCCGCAGCAGCGCCTCGTGGACCGCCGGCTGCAGCACCACCACGCACGCCGCCCCCGCGACCAGTCCCGCGATCACGGACGCGACACTCCCGCGCCGAGTAAAGAGCGCGGTAAAGAACACCCCCAGCAACCCGGCATAGGCGAACGTCATGACGCTCAGCACAAACGACAGCAGCTTACCCCCCGTCGCCTCATGCCACTGCACGCACAGCACCGCGCACAGGCCAAGCAAAACCCCCGCCGCCACCACACCGATCCTCCCCACCTTCAGATAGTGCCCATCCGGGCGCTCCGGCCGCCACCGGCGATAGAGATCGCTCACGAACGTGCTCGACATGCTGTTCAGCCCGCTGTTGATCCCGGCCGGCCCCGCCGCGAAGAGCCCCGCCAAGAACAGCCCCGCCAGCCCCCCGCGCAGATGCGTGAGCGCAAAGGACTGGAAGACCTCCCTCGCCAGCGGCGCCGCCTCCGCCCCCGGCCGGTGATAAAAGACAAAGAGCAGCAGCCCCACGCACAGGAACAACAGCACCGCCGGGATCCCCACCGCCACCCCGCCAATGACCGAGAGCGCGCCCTTGCGAGCGGAGGTACACGTCAGCATCCGCTGCACCAGGTCCTGGTCCATCCCGTGCGAGGCGAGTGTCAACAGCGTGAACCCTGTCAGCGCCGTCAGCAGCGTGAACTCATCCTCGGGCCGGAACCCGAGCGGCGCGCTTTGCTCAAACCCGCTCCGTATCACTGTCAGTTTGCTCGCCCCTCCCGGTCCGCCGGTGTCGAGTATCTGGACCACCTCCGCCACGGGCAGATCGATCTTCTGCCACAGCACCACCACCGTCACCACCGCCGCCCCGAGATACACCGAGACCTGCAGCACGTCGGTCCAGATCACGCTGCTCACGCCCCCGACAAACGTGTACAGCGTCCCGAACACGATGAATGCCGCGATCGTGATCGCCATGTGCGGCAACGAGGTGTCCCCGAAGAAGAAGAGCGACGCCGGCAGCGACCCGACAAACACCCGCGCCCCGCTCGCCAGCACCCGGCCCACGAGATACGCCACCGCCGTCGCGCTCCGGGCCCCCGGCCCAAAGCGCCGCTCCAGCAGTTCATACGGCGTGGTCACCCCCAGCGCGTAATACCGTGGGATAAAGACCGCCGCGAGGATCAGCGCCGCCACGATCCCCCCGATGTTCGACGACAGGTAGGTCAGGTCCCCTGCGTACCCCGCGCCCGGCACCCCGACGAACGTTGCCGCCGACTGTGCCGTTGCCAGCACAGAGACCGCCACCGCCCACGCCGGCATGCCTCGCGAGGCCAGAAAGTACTCCCCCGTCGTCGTCGCCTTCTTTCGCGAAAACCACACCCCGGAGCCGATCAACACGGCGAAGTACGCGCCAAGCACAAGCCAGTCACCAGCGAGCAGACTCTGAGCATTCGAAAGAGTGATCATCGGTTCGCAGGAGCAGGTGCGCCGGCGCGGAGCATAGGGCCTGTTCAACCGATCGTGCGCGACGAGGGATGGCAGCCGTGGCGAACCGAACAAGCAGAACCCGCCGTACCCCGCGAAAGTCCCGCGCCGCTTTCGTCATGTCCGCCCTCTTTGCCGTCGCGCTCTCGACAGCCCTCCTCACGTGGGGGCTCGCCCCCAGCGGGTGCGCCATGACCGCCCGCAGCATGGAACCCGCCTTCTCCCGCGCCGGTGATGAGATCGTCGTCTGCGGCCAGTACTTTCACACCGGCACACCCGTCGTCCTCTGGACCGATCCCGGCGGCTACGACGCCTACCGCGTGGAACGCCGCTTCGGCGCCATCGAGCGCGCTCCGTGGGAAGCGATCATCAAGGACGGCCGCGGCCCCGGCACCCCCAACCGCTACGGCACCCGCACCACCGGTCTCTCCGTCGATGAACTCCAGCGCGTCCGTGGTGGCGGGTGGGACCTCCCCCTCCTGCAGCGACAGGTGGACCAGTTCGTGCTGCACTATGACGTCTGCGGCACCTCGCGTCAGTGCTTCCGCGTCCTCCATGATCTGCGCGGACTCTCCGTCCACTTCATGCTCGATATCGACGGCACCATCTACCAGACCCTCGACCTCAAGGAACGCGCCTGGCACGCCACCACCAGCAACGACCGCTCGATCGGGATCGAGATCGCCAACATGGGCGCGTATCCGCCCGGTGAGAAGAGCCCCCTCGACCGTTGGTACGCCCGCGACGAACAGGGCACGCGCATCACCATCCCCGAAGAAATGGGCGACGGCGGGATCCGCACCCCAGCGTTCATCGGTCGGCCCGATCGGAGTGAGCCCGTCACCGGGGTCATCGCAGGCCGGACGCTCAACCAATACGACCTCACGCCCCAGCAGTACGACGCGCTGACCAGACTCACCGCCACCCTCTGCGCCATCTTCCCCCGCATCCGCCCCCACTACCCGCGCGGGACCGACGGCGAACTCGCCCGCGATCATCTCCCGGAAGATGAGCTCCAGGCCTTCACCGGCGTGCTCGGCCACTTCCACATCCAAAAAGACAAGATCGACCCCGGCCCCGCCCTGCAGTGGGACCGCGTGCTTCAAGCCGCCCGCCGCGGCCGACGATGACTCCGGCGCAGGCCCTCCATACCCTCGCCGCTGTGCTCAGCCAACTCGAACAACTGCACACCGAAGCCACCGCCGCGCTCGCCAGCGCGACAGATGCCGCCGCGCTGGAGCAATGGCGGCTCGCCTTCATCGGGCCCAAGGGCCGCGTCAAGGCCGCCCTCGGCGCCACCAAAGACGTCCCCGGCCCCGAAAAACCCGCCTACGGGAAGCGCGTCAACGAGATCAGCCGCGAACTGGATGAGTCGTTCAAGGCCCGCAGCGCCACCCTCGGCGGCGGTCGCCCCGCCGGGCCCGCTGGCCCCCGTGTGGATGTCACCGAGCCCGGCGCGTTCTACGCCACCGGCGAAGGTCCCGGCCGACGTCACATCATCCTGCGCGTCCGCGAGGAACTCGTTGAGGTTTTCGCCCGCATGGGCTTCGCCGTCGCCGATGGTCCAGAACTCGAGGACGACGAACACAACTTCGTCAAACTCAATATCCCCGGCGACCACCCGGCCCGCGACCCCAACGACAACTTCTACGTCGATGATCCCGCCCGCACCGAACGCCCCCGGATGCTCCGCAGCCAGACCAGCACCGTCCAGATCCGCACCATGGAGAAGGCCGTCGCCGACGGGGGCGGTGCCCTCAAGCACCCCATCAAGATCGTCGCCCCCGGGCGCGTCTACCGACCTGACACCGTCGACGCCACCCACCTCTTCATGTTCCACCAGATCGAAGGGCTCTTCATCGACCGCGGCGTCAGCATGGCCGACCTCAAGAGCACCCTCGTCCACTTCGCCCGCGCGTACTTCGGACCAAGCGCGCAGGTCCGCCTCCGGCCCAGCTTCTTCCCCTTCACCGAGCCGAGTGCCGAGGTGGATATGAAGATCCGCCTCCGCCACGACCAGCCCGAGCGGTGGATGGAGATCGGCGGCTGCGGCATGGTCCACCCCGCGGTCCTTGAAGGTTGCGGTGTCGACAGCGAAGAGTGGACCGGCTTCGCCTTCGGCTTCGGCATCGAGCGCCTCGTCATGGGCAAGTACGGCGTCCCCGACATCCGCATGCTGGTGGAGAACGACGTGCGCTTCCTCAAGCAGTTGTGATCCCCGCGCGCCCGCCGCGGGCGGAGCCCCCTCCCCATGATCGACAACGGCCACGACGAGCTGGGTGATTCGGCTCCGGGCCAGCACCAGTCCCGCGCGCCCGACAACCTCGAGAAGATGCTCACCGGCCGGCTCCCCTGTGTCGGCTGCGGCTACAACCTCCAGAGCATCTCCGTCCTTGGAATCTGCCCGGAGTGCGGCACCGCCGTTCGTGCCACCATCCTCGCCAAGGTCGATCCCTTCGCCGATGAACTCCGCCCCATCCTCCATCCCCGCGCCGTCGCCCTCGGCGTCGTTGCTTGGTCAGCCGGGGCCCTCTTCGCCGCCCTCATCAGTGCATATGCCATCGGCGCAGCCCTCGTCCCCGGTTCGGGCCTCGGCTTCTGGCGGGCCCACTTCCCCAGTTGGGCCCCCGTCACCGTGCAGCTCGCCCTGGTCGTGAGCGCTCTCGGCGCGGTCGGCATGGTCCGGCCCCACCGCGGCGTCACCCGCGCCGGAGTCGCCGCCGCCGTCCTCGGGGCCCTTGCGTACGCGCCCCTCATCCCTCTCGCAGGGCACATTCTCTCCGCGACCTCTCTCGCCGCCATCCGGGGCAGCGTCGACCCTTGGCAATCGGGCGCCGGGCTCACCGTCGCGCGCGTGCAGGCCTGCCTGCTCATGATCGTCATCATCGCCGGCCTCCGGCCCCACGCGCGCCTGCTCGTGGCCCGCTCGCTCGCCCTGCGCACCGGGCGCGTCGACCGCCAAACCATGCTCGCCATGGGCGCTGCCGTCGCCGTCGCGGTTGTCGGCGATCTTCTCGGCTTCCTCGGCACCGGCACCACCGGCCACGCCGCCGATGCGCTCCGCACCACCGGCGGCGTACTCATGCTTTTCGGCGCAGCCCTCCTCACCCTCGGCCTCGCTGGCTCCATGGTCGATTGCGTCCGCATCGCCCGCGCCATCCTCCTCCCGCCCCCCTCCCTCCGCGATGTTCTCGCCGACGAGCCAGACGACGATGATCCAGCCACCGTCGGCGGTGGCCAGTGAGCGCGACCGCCCTTGACCGCGCCACTGCCTGGAGCGCGCCATGACCCCGCAGGAGCAGGCACGCTTTGACGCCATCTTCGAGCTCGTCGTCGACTCGCTCCCCGCCCGCGTGCGCGAAGTCATGGACGAACTGCCCGTCACCGTGACCGACCGGCCCGACAAGCAGACCATGGACGCCCTCATCGCCGAGGGCATCGTCCACCCCGACGAGGCCAACGACCCCGAGGCCCTCCTCGGCCTCCACACCGGCGTGGCCATCACCGAACGCGGCCTCGACGAAACCGGCCTCGACGAAACCGGCCTCGACGAAACCGGCATGCTCCCCGGCAGCATCCACGTCTTCCGTGAAGCCATCCTCGCCCTCGCCTGCGGCCCGCAAGGATGGGAGACCCCCGAGGCCGACGACCTCATCTTCCACGAGGCCCGCGTCACCCTCCTTCACGAGATCGGCCACCACTTCGGGCTCGACGAGGACGATCTCGACGCCCTCGGCTACGGCTGATCGTCACCCCGCGATCCCCTTGAACGCCTTGAAGACCCGATCGCGCACGCCCGAGCGCTCCACGATCTTCGCCGGGTAGTCAAGCCCCGCCCGGGCCAGCGGTGCGAGCAGGTCCGGGTCATGAATCGCATCCCCCGTGAGGTGCGCGATCTCCGGGACCATCCGCCGGATGAACGTCCCCTCAGGATCACACGCACGGCTCTGCGAAATCGGATTGAAGATCCGAAAGTACGGCGCGGCATCCGTCCCCGTGCTCGCCGACCACTGCCACCCGCCGTTGTTGCTCGCCAGATCCCCATCCACCAGATGGCGCATAAAGAACCGCTCACCCTTCCGCCAATCCATGAACAGGTCCTTGGTCAGGAACATCGCCGTGACCATCCGCAGCCGGTTGTGCATGAACCCCGTCTGCGCAAGCTGCCGCATCGCCGCATCCACGATCGGGAACCCCGTGCGACCGCTGCACCACGCCTCAAACTGCTCCGCATCCTCTCGCCACTCGATCCGCTCCGTCGCCGGCTTGAAGGCCCGCCCCCGGCACACCCGTGGAAACGCCACCAGAATG
>JBQTIJ010000225.1:0-39576 GCA_052388255.1 Phycisphaerales bacterium | reverse complement strand
AGGTTGGCTTCTATCATCCTGATCCCACGCCGCGCAGCCCCGCGGCTGTTCTCCGGAGACACTCTGATGATCCGTTCAACGTCGTCGCTTCTGGCCCTTTCCACGGCTGCCTTCATCTTCTTCAGCGGTCAGGCCATGGCCCAGCAAGACCCCGCGGCCAAGGCCCTGCTGCAGGAAGCCGCGATCGCGATCACCAACCTGAGGGGCGCGACCTTCAAGGCCAAGCGTTCTCTCGACGGGGCCGATCAGCTTGCGATGGGCGCGGAGGGCGCAGCGAAGTTCATGCGGAACATCGCCGTCCCCAGCGCCAGCACTTTCTACGGCATCGGCACGCAGACCAAGCCCTTCAGCACCGACAAGGCCCCCTTCGAGGGCGGCTTCGACGGATCGATCGCGGCGTGGGTGGATGACGCCGCGAAGCAGATCCAGGAGCGTCGCACCGCCGCTGGAGACAGCAAGGATGCCCGCCCGGTCAAGTCGATCCGTGACCAGCTCTTCCCGGTCTCGTTCTTCGAGGGCACGCCCTTTGAGAAGGAACTGAAGGCCGACAAGATCGTGACCGAGGCCGGGCGCGAGATCGGTGGCGTCAAGTGCACCGCGATCCGCGCGAGTTACCCCGCCACCAAGCGCGAGACTGTCGTCTTCGTGGCTGATTCTGACAAACTCCCCCGCCGGATCGAGCAGATCAGCGCCCTGAACAACGGCAAGGTCGCGCTCTCGCTCGAACTCACCGAGCTCAAGGTGGTGGATCTGACCAGCGCTGACCTTCAGGTCCCCGAGCGCGCCGGTTACGCCCGGGTCAGCGCCCCCGCGCCGGCCCCCAAGGCGGCCGACCCCATTCCGCAGAGCGTCAACGGCCAGCCGCCCGTCCCCCAGCCCGCTCAGGTGCCCCCGCCAGCGCCGATCAACTATCGCCCCGGCGTCGCACAGGGCATGGCCGCGCCCGCTTTCAAGCTCAACAGCTCCGCCGGCGGCTCGGTCGAACTCGCGTCCATGGCTGGCAAGCCCGTGGTCCTCTGCTTCTTCGGGAGCAAGTTCATCGCCAGCAAGGGCACGCTCACCGCCGTTCAGGAGGCGATCGCGGGCAACGCCGGCGTTCAGGCCTACGCGATCTCCTGCCGCGAGGCGAGCGATGATGCGGCGAAGGCCTACCTCACCACCCACAACATCACCCTCCCCCTGCTTTACAAGGGGGAGTCGGTCGCCGACAGTTACAAACTCCGCGGCTACCCCAGCGTGGTCGTGGTCGGGGCCGATGGCAAGATCGTCAAGACCTTTGAGACGGCCATCAACGCCGACGAAGTCAAGGAAGCCCTCAGCACGCTGGCCAAGTGATGCGGTCACAACTCACGACTCTTTCACGGGCGGCCCACCATGGGCCGCCCGTGTTCGTTTCTGCAGGCAGTCAGCCCGTCACTTCGGGTACACTCCTGCCATGACTCTTCGCGCCGTGTTCGCCTCCGCCGGTCTTGCCTGCTCCCTCCTTCTCAGCGGATGTGGAGAGGAAGAAGTCTCCAGCATCCGCATCACCCTGAAGGACGACCTTTCAGGCACGCTCTCCTCGCGCAGCGTGACAATCCCCTCCGCCGCGAACCCGCCCGCGGTGGAGGGTGCCACGCAGGGCGTCACATGGGGGGCCCGCGGCGAAGTCGTCATGGCCACCGGGACCTTCGCCGACCTCAGCGCTCTGAAGATCGCTGACATCACCTTTGAGTGTGATGGGAAGAACCCCATGGCGGCGCGGGTGCTTGTTCCGCGCGGGCCTCAGGCGCAGTGGCCCAAGCTGCTCACGGTCACCGACCGTGAACTGCGCGAGCGAACCGCCGCCGCCCTCGCGCCCGAGGTCAAGCGCCCCACCGCTGGTTCAGTGCTCACTATCGCGGTCAAACTCCCCCCCGGAATGCGCGCGGTCACCAGCGGCGTCAAGGGCCTCGGTCGCGGTTTGAACGCCACCATGGAATCGACCCTCGTTACCCTCACGGTGCCGGTCGAGGTCGCCCTTGGCGCGGGGCAGAGCGAGCCAAACAAAATCGTCACCGAGCCGCTCTCTTGGCACTTCACCTGGGAAAAGGACACTCCCGCCGGAAAGTGACTTGGCCGCCTTTCGTTCCGCCCCCTCTTCGCCCATCGAGCAACACCGTGAACACGCTTCTCCCCCGCTTCGTTCTTGCCTCCGCCATGACCCTCTGCACGCTGACCCTTTGCGGGTGTAAGAGTGCCGGCGAGTTCCTTGCAGGTGCGGAGAAGCCCTCGCTCCGCGTCGTGAACGCCAGCATCGATGGGCTGACCACCGAGTCCGCCGCACTCGTCTTCGATGTTGAGGTTGCCAACCCCTACAGCGTGCCCCTCCCGCTGACCAACGTCGAGTATGCCCTCGCCAGCCGCGGCGCGGCGTTCCTCAGCGGCGCTGCGAATGTTCAGGGGACGATCCCGGCGGGCGGCAAGCAGGTCTTCAAGGTCCCCGCGAACCTGCGGTTTGTGGAAGCCCTTGCGGCGCTCAAGGGCGTTCGACCCGGGCAGGTCGTCCCGTATGCCGCGGACCTCGGATTCTCAGTCGATGCTCCCGTCGTCGGCCGCATGAAGGTTCCGGTGCGCAAGGAGGGTGAACTCCCCCTCCCCGCCGCGCCCGATGTCCGCATCGCCGATGTTCGCTGGCAGAACACCGGGCTGACCGAAGCGTCGGGAGCCATCGCCCTCGACGTCCGCAACACCAACCAGTTCGCGCTCGACCTTCGTTCGCTCGGTTTTGATCTTGAACTGGGCGGCAAGTCCATCGCCTCGGGCGCTGCGCCGGAGGCCCGGTCCCTTGCGCCCGGGCAGACCGCGCGGATCGAACTGCCCGTCAAGGTTTCGCTCCTGAACGCCGGCTTGGGCGCTTTCAGTGCGCTCACCGGCAGCGCGGACAAGTACCGCGTCAGCGGCAAGGCCGCCGTCGGAACACCCTTCGGCCCTGCGAACCTCGGGTATGACTCAAAGTCCTCGCCCTCGGCCAAGTGAACTTGTAAAGCCGGGCGAACCCCGGCCGCGGCTGGGGCGTACATAGACGGTTGTCTATAAGACCGGGCCGGGCTATCGTCCGCCAAGAGTGGCGGAACGGACGCCCCGCTCAAATGGCATGGCCGGATCGCCCAGATGGCGACCATGCCACGCCGGGATCGAGGGGGCCTCCACATGACCACGTCGCGCACGCTCATCGCCATCCCTGTCTACAACGAAGAGCACTACGTGCCGCGCGTGCTCGCCCATGTTCTCGAGTACGCCGATGACGTGCTCGTCGTGGACGACGGTTCCACCGACCGCACGCCCAACCTCCTCTGCAAGTTCCCGGTAGAGGTCATCCGCCACGCCCACAACCGCGGCTATGGCCGGTCACTCCGCGATGCATTCACCTACGCCGCCTGCCATGGGTATGACTGGGTCATCACCATGGACTGCGACGAGCAACACGAGCCGGCGATGATCCCGGAGTTTGTCGCGAGCGCCAGCGAGAATCGCTATGACATCGTCAGCGGCTCGCGCTATGTGGGCACCATGGACGCCGAGACCCGCCCGCCCGCGGACCGTCGCGCCATCAACGCGCAGATTACAGCCGAGATCAACGAGCGGCTGGGGGTGCTCTTCGGCGAACCTCTTACGGACGCCTTCTGCGGGTTCAAGGCCCACCGCGTCAGCACGCTCCGCCGACTGCACCTCACCGAGGATGGTTACGCCTTCCCCATGCAGCTCTGGGTGCAGGCCGCGGCCCAGGGACTTCGGGTCGCCGAACTTCCTGTGAAGCTCATCTACAAGGACCTTTCGCGAACCTTCGGCGGCCAGCTGGACGACCCGACAACCCGGCTTGCCCATTACCGCTGCGTGCTGCACCGCGAACTCCGTCGCCAAGCCCGCCTGCTCCCCGCCGGCGCGCTCACCAATGCGGACGCCTGTGTCGGCTGAACTGCGCGATCGACGCGGCCTCACGCGGAAGGCACGCTCGCTGCGGGTGCGGGGATCTCGAACCACACCGTGGTCCCTTGGCCCCATTCGCTGACCAGCCCGGTCCGCCCTTCCATGGTCCGCACCGCGTGCTTGACGATGGCGAGCCCGAGCCCAGTGCCGCGCTTCGCCCCGCCTGTGCGTGCCGGATCCACCTGATAGAACCGCTCAAAGACGCGCTCCTGGTGAGCCAGCGGAATCCCGCTCCCGCGGTCGATGACCTCAAACCTCAGCCATGGCACCACTCCTCCGGCGGATTCAAGC
Organism: Phycisphaerales bacterium; assembly: GCA_052388255.1. GTDB lineage: Bacteria > Planctomycetota > Phycisphaerae > Phycisphaerales > UBA1924 > JAEUIX01. The sequence continues at coordinate 35,337 of JBQTIJ010000225.1, read as the reverse complement.
GTCACCGGTGCATCCGCCGGTGCCGGCACCCGCCGCATCGCCACGCGCACCACGGTCCTTGCTCCCGAGTGCTTGATCGAGTTCTCGATCAGGTTCCGCAGTGCCGTGAGCAGCAACCGCGCATCCCCCTCGAAGACAGCCCCCGCCTCATCAAGTTCGAAGGCGAGCGAGATGCCCTTCTCCCGTAGCGCGGCCTCAAAGAGCTGTTCAAGGTTCGCCCGCAGTTCGCCCGTCTCGACCGTCCCCAGCCGCAGACCCGCCTCCGGGGATTCGAGGCGTGAAAGGTCGAGCAGGTCGCGCACCATGTCGTCCAGCCGCAAGGTGTGCGACTCGATCATCCGGAGCATGCGGTCGCGCACCGCGGGCTCCTCCTTCGCGCCGTCCTGCAGCGTCTCGACCGCCGCCCGGATCGCCGCGACCGGGGTGCGCAGCTCGTGGCTTGCGCTCCCCACAAAGTCGGTCTTGAGCTGCACCGCCTGGGCCAGTTCCGTCACGTCCCGCAGCACAAGCACACTGCCGAAGACCCCCTCGCCCCACGCCGGGGGGAGCGGCGTCGCGCTCACCTGAAGAGTCCGCGTCCCCTGTGGTCCAAGCACACTCACACGCCCGCGCCGCGTCTCGCCCGCCCGCGCCGCCTGGTGCATCGCCGCCAGTTCAGGCCTCGTGAAGATCTCGCGAACCCCGCGCCGCAGCAGGCCCCCCGGCCGCGCGCCCACCATCGCCTCCGCCGAGCGGTTGTTCAGCAGCACACAGTCGTTGTCATCAAACACCAGCACCGGCTCGTCAAGCCCGTCGATCAGGGCTTCGAGGTTGCGGGTTTTCTTGGCCAGTTCCCGCGTCTGGGTTCGTAGCGCGTGCTGCAGGTCCGCCAAGGTCCGGGCCAGCCCGCTCGCCTCGCTCGCCTCCTCGTCCACCATCGGCGTCGCCTGGCGCGGGGCATCCGGGCGCGCTTCAGAGAGCATGCGCCGGGCAAAGCGATCAAGCCGCCGTACCGCCCGACCGCGCCGATCCATCCAGGCCGCCACCCCCGCCGCGCACACCCCGCCCGAGACCAAGAGCACCACCGCCACCGACCCGGGCCCGCCCGATGCCCAGACCGCCGCGCATCCCGCGAGGGTCACCGCACCGACGGCCGAACATGGCACCGCAACGCTCCGAAAGGACATCGGCAGAGTTTACTCTCCCCCGCCGGGTCCCGGCTTCGGCAGGAGGGGGTGTACTCCGCCGGACATTGTGCCGATTATTCACCCCTGTGCCCAGCACCCCACCCACCTTCCTTGTCATCTCCCAGGTCTATGTCCCCGATCCGGCCTCGGTCGGCCAGCACGTCGCCGATGCCGCCGCCGCGATGGCCGCGCGGGGCTATCGCGTGGTGGTCTACGCATCGGCCAACGGCTACGACGATCCTTCAAAGACCTACCCCTCGCGCGAAACCCTCCATGGCGTGGATGTCCGCCGCCTCCCCTTCTCGAGTTTTGGGAAGAAGTCGATCGCCGTCCGCCTGATGGCCCAGTGGCTTTTCTTGATTCAGGCCATGCTCCACGGCCTCTTCACCCGCAACCTTGCCGGCATCATGGTCAGCACCTCGCCTCCCTTCTGCGGGTTCGCGGGCGCGGTTCTCAGCGTGCTGCGCGGGGTTCCGGTCAAGTACTGGCTCATGGACCTCAACCCCGACCAGATGATCGCGATGAAGATGATCGGTGAGCGATCGCTGCCAGCGCGTGTCTTCGACTTTTTCAACCGCATGATCCTGCGCCGCGCCAGCGACATCGTCATGCTCGATCGGTTCATGCTCGAGCGGGTAAAGCGCAAGGGCGTGGACGTGGAGGCCAAGACCGCCATCATGCCCCCGTGGCCCCACGAGGATGAGCTGCAGCGCATCCCGCACGCGGAGAATCCCTTCCGCCGCACCCACAACCTTGAGGGCAAGTTCGTCGTCATGTACAGCGGCAACCACTCGCCAGCCAACCCCCTGAAGACCCTCCTTGATGCTGCGGAGCGCCTGCAGGATGACCCGCGCCTCGTCTTCATGTGCATCGGCGGCGGCGGCGGCAAGAAGGAAGTCGAAGAGCGGGTCGCCCGGGGCATCAAGAACATCGTCTCCCTTCCGTATCAGCCGCTCAGCGAGATCAAGTACTCCCTGAGCGCGGCCGACGTGCATGTTGTGAGCATCGGCGACAGCGTCGTCGGCATCGTCCACCCCTGCAAGGTGTACGGGGCCATGGCCGTCTCGCGGGCCATCCTGCTCCTTGGGCCCAATCCCTGCCACGTGAGCGACCTGATCGACCACGACCGCATCGGGTGGCACATCAACCACGGCGACGTGGACAACGCCGTCCGCGTCCTGCGCGAGATCGCCAACACCTCGCCCGATGACCTCCGTGCCATGGGTGAACGGGCCGCCGGCGTCGTGGCCAATAGACTCAGCAAGAACCGCCTCTGCGGGGCGTACACGGATGTCATGTGCCGCGGGCTCCCCGCGCCGCGCTGAATGGTCCCCTTCGATCAACTCGCGCGAGCTCCCCTCACGGGGCAGGCCGCCACGTTGCCGCCGGCGGATGCTCTGGCATCGTCAGCACATTCAAGGCCACGGCGGTTCCATAGTTGCTGGTCCGCTTGAAGACACGATCATCCCAGGATCCGTCCTCCAGCCGCACCGAGAACATCTGTTCGTGGACCCGGCGGCGATACTCCGCCCGCTCTCGTGCCGGCAGCAGTTCGATCGCCACGGCTGCGTACTGGTGCGCGAACATGAAGTAGTACGGAGCGATCTGGTATGGGGGAATGTGCGTCCCGTCCTGTGTCCGGCGCTTGTCCAGCCACTGCCAATGCACAAGGAAAGCATCGAGCGCGCCCCGCACCCGATCCATCCCTCCCCGCCCGGCGAGGTACAACGCACACTCGCTCGCGAGCATGCGCCCCACCGATCCCGGAACGGCATCGCCCGGACCGGGCACCTGCTTCCCATCCACGGTCCGCGGCTTCACCTCGCCGGCATACTCGAAGGCACCGGCCGCGGAACGCGCCTTCTCGAGCGCGTCGAGGGCCCGTGTCACGATCTCGTCGTTGATCGTGTACCCGGCTTTCTTGGCCTCAAAGAGCGCCTGCAGCGCGGCTGGAGTCATGAAAGGCGAGGGCTGGCCGACGGTGGTGATCCCCGCAGGGCGGGCGTAGTTCCATCCGCCTGTGCGGGGCAGTTCCAGCGTCTGCACCGCGTCAAGGTACCAGCGAGTCGCGGCTTCCACCGCTTCCTTCTGGTCCGCCGGCACGAGGTCGCGCTGCTTGAGCACGCTGAAGAGGTTGAGCGCGTAGATGTGCCCCCACGAGCGCACGTCGTAGCCGCCGTCATAGTCCTTCACGCTCATGAGCGGGTGGGCCGTGCCGGAGCAGATGAACTTCACCGCCCGCGCCACCGCTGCCGTGCGTGCCTTGTCGCCGGCGTACCCCGGCGCATCGACCAGCGCCAGCGCGGCGATGGACGTGCCCCCGATGCGGTACCCCGCCGGGATGTTCCCGCCCACGCGGTAGACCCCTTCGTAGGGCCATTCGCTCGGCCCCGTCCCCTCCTGCATCTTGAGCAACAGTTCAATGCAGGCGCCGGTGGCCTCGGTCACAAGGTCCTTGGTCACCGGTGCCGCGGGCACCACCGCCGGTGCGGCCTTGATCTTGGCCGAGGCGGGGAGTTGCGGCCACTTCTCACCGATCTCTTGCCCGTGTGCTGCGGGCGCGATCAGCGCGAAGGTGGTGATGACACCCAGAACGAGATGGCAATGGTGCATGGTGATTTGCTCGTCGTGGCGCGGTGGGGGTGGGGGTGGTGGGGGGCTCAAGAACAGGCGATACCCGACCCCGGAGGATACAGCCGCCCGTACCATGCCGTCGATGTCACGCTATGACGAGTTCCAGTCCTTCCGCGCCCGGTTGAACCAGCGGATTCTCGGCGAGGGTCCGCCCGACCGGCCCGCCGGAACGCTCAACACCAAGAGGTTCTTCACGCTCGATAGCGCCTGCTACCGAGCGGGCGCGCTCGACGTGCGGACCAAGGAACTCCTCGGTCTGGTCGCTTCCATGGTCCTGCGATGTGATGACTGCATCGCGTACCACGTTGACCGCTGTATCGCCGAAGGGTGTACCGACGAACAACTCTGGGAGACTTTCGACGTGGCCCTGATCGTGGGCGGATCGATCGTGATCCCGCACCTCCGCCGCGCCGTCGATTTCCTGGATGAGGCCCGCGCCAGAGGCACCGCAACTCCTGCATCCTGAAGCGTTGCCACAGCATGCCAGCCGGCGATGATCCAATCCGAGCACGATCGGCCGCCACCGAGATCGTCCGCGCGCTCCGCCGCGCCGGCCACGTCGCGTACTTCGCGGGCGGGTGCGTGCGCGATGAACTTCTCGGGACACCGCCGAGCGACTACGACGTGGCAACCGACGCGCCCCCGGAGCGGGTTGTTGCCCTCTTCCCGGGGAGCGGGCTCGTGGGCGCGTCCTTCGGGGTGGTCATCGTCCGGGCCGAGCGCCACGCCCCGCAGGTGGAAGTCGCCACGTTCCGTGTTGACGGGCGTTATGACGACGCCCGCCGACCGAGCGAGGTCACGTTTTCCGATGCGCGGGCCGATGCCGAGCGACGCGACTTCACCGTCAACGCCCTCTTTCTTGATCCCCTCGACACGCCATCGCCACAGGCCCCCGCCGTCGCGGGGCGCGTCATCGATCATGTCGGCGGCCTTGCCGACCTCGCCGCCCGGACCATCCGCGCCGTCGGCGATCCCGGCGCCCGGCTCACCGAAGACCACCTCCGCGCCCTTCGCGCAGCCCGGTTTGCCGCTCGACTCGGCTTCACCATCGAGCCGCGCACTGCAGAGGCCATCCGGCGCCACGCCGCGGAGCTTGCCGGTGTCAGTCGCGAACGCATCGGCGACGAACTCCGTCGCATGCTCGCCGCGACCACAGCCCCCGCTGCAGCGCGGGCCCTTCAGGACCTTCGGCTGGATCGTCCGGTACTGGGAGATGCCGCAGGGCCCGGTGGGCAAGCCCCGCCGGTTGTGTTCCCGGCACTTCAGAATACAGCAACCCTCTGCAGTTTCACAGGTTCACTCGCGGCCTGGCTCATCGATCGCGCCGGTGCCGATGGCCTGCTCGATGCGCACGCACCCCGCCAGACCGCGCGAGCCCTGCGGACGGCTTTGCTGCTGAGCAACGACGAGGTGGATGCTCTGACCAACGTGCTGACGGACCGGGTGACTTTCCGCACCCTTTGGCCGACCCTCGGCGTGGCCGTCCGCAAGCGACTGGCGAGCAGACCCAGTGCCCCGGCCGCGATGGCCGCTATCGACGGCGAGGCGTCGCCAGTGGCGGGGGTGATCCGGCAGGCGTGTGCCGATATGGGGGTTACCCTTGGAGAATGTGGACCAGAGCCGTTCCTCGATGGAACAATGCTTATCGGACTTGGATTGAGCCCGGGACCAGTCTTTAAGAAGGTCCTTGATAGGGTGTACGATGCCCAACTTGAGGGACGGGTGAGGTCGAAGCAGGATGCGCTGGAACTTGCCCGCAGCTTGAGCGTCCAATAGAACGCCCGCGGCGTATTCTCTCTGTGGGCGCGCCCGCGAGGGTGCAGGTTGGGAGCCCGGTGCTCGATCTCGACCCCTCTTTTTGATCTGATGGCGATTGGCAAGGAACACACCATGAAGAACACGCTCTCCCGACTGCTTGCCGGCACCGTTTTCGGTGCAGCATCGCTTCTCGCGACCGTGGGCCTTGCCCAGACCGAGGCGGCCAAGCCGGCAGAGGCGGCCGCGACCGCGGATGCACCAACGCGGGTCTATCTCATCAACCTGCGCGGCGAGCTCGGGCTTGATGTGACGGTCACGCCCTTCAAGGCCGCGCTGAAGGACGCCCGCGAGAACAAGGCCGATGTGCTCGTGATCCGGATCGACACGGCCTTTTCGTTCAATCGCAAAGCGGTGGAGGAATACAGAGACGACCAGGCGGGCCAGTCGTTCAACCAGCTTGAGACGGTCCGCGAACTGGAGACGCTCTTCACGGACGCGATCCGTGACGATGCCTCCTGGAAATGCAACACGCCCACCGGCAAGCCCCGTCTGGTGATGTGGGTGAACAAGGCCCTCGGTGGCTCGGCCTTCATGCCGTGGGTCTCTCCGGAGATCTACTTCACCTCTTCGGGCCTCCTTGGTGGTGTCGGCGACATGGAGCGCATGTTCAGGTCGGGAGACTTTGACCCGATCATGAAGCAGCTCTCGCTCCGCCTCGCGCGGGCGAAGTCGCTGGCCGAGAAGGGTGGCTATGACCCTCGCCTGATCGAGGCGATGACCTGGACGAGCTTTGTCCTGTCGGTTTCGTACGTCGGCGGCAACCCGGTCTATTACGAGTCCGAGCAGGGTGACGAACTCCTGACCGATGACGGCAACGGCCAGGCGGGTCGCGCGGACACCATGGAAGCGATCATGCGTCACCAGGGCAACGACGCGCTGACGCTCGACGCCGCCAAGGCGTACAAGCTCCGCATCTCGAAGGGCACGGTCGATCGCCTCGAGGATCTCGCCGCGGAACTCGATATCGCGCGCAACTACGTCGAGATCAAGGGCAAGTCCGACAAGATCTTCAAAGAGTGGTCAGAGAAGGCCACCAAGGCACAGGCGGAGTTCGCCGACCTCGCCCGCGAGCTTCAGCGCACGCCCATCGAGGGGAACACCCCGGGCGACCGCAACCGCGGCCGCGCCAAGCAGCTTTCGATCCTGAACAAGCTCAAGGACATCGTCCGCAAGTACCGCGAGTCGATCAATCCGGCCCAGCTCGGCAGCCCGGACCAGATCGACAGCCAGCTCGACCTCCGCATTGAGCAGATCAAGCAGCAAATGCGGCTCGACCGCTGATCCGGTTTGTACTTCCCTTTGCGAAACGCCGCGTCACTCGCGGGCATCTCAGCACCATCGCCCGATCTCTGGAGCTCACCCCATGTTGCGATTCTCTCGTTCTGTCAAGAATCTGATCGCCTGCCTCGTTGCTTCGTGCGGCACACTCGCCGTGACCACGGATCTCCTCGCGGACAAGGTCTACCGCAAGGACGGCACTGTCCTTGAGGGCAAGATCCAGCGCAACGAAGAGGGCTTCGTGGCGATCACCATCGTCAACGCAGCGGGCAAGGAAGAGGTCGTCTACGTTCCCCGCAAGGAGATCGACCGCGTCTTCAAGGACGGGGACCCGATCGTGGCGCCCGCCCCCAGCGCAGCGCCCGCGGCCAAGCCGGCCGAGTCAAAACCCGCCGAGACCAAGCCCGCGGACTCAAAGCCCGCAGAGGCCAAGCCCGCGGACGCCAAGAAGGATGAGCCCAAGACCCGTTCGGCAGGGGGCATCCCCAAGATCGCGATTCTCAACTTCGGCCCGCCGAGCGATTGGCAGGGCAAGGCCGGCAACATGGTCGGCACAGTGGTCAACGCAAAGGCCTGGGGCGAGGCGATTCCTCTGCTCGAGAAGGACGGCGTGACCGACGTCGTCGTCCGGATCAACTCGGGCGGCGGCCTCGTGGTGGAGATGGTTCCCTTCAACAAGGTCTTCCAGGAGGGCTACAAGGCCAAGTTCCGCACCGTGGCCTGGGTCGAATCCGCCATCTCGTGCGCCGCCATGAGCCCCTGGGTGCTCGAAGAGTTCTACTTCTTCCCCAACGGCAACATCGGCGCCTGCACCGCCTTCGGCGGCCCGCTCATCGCCGTCAAGGGCGAGGGTCTTGAGAAGATCAAGATCGACATGGAGAACGCCAGCCGTCAGGCCAACCGCAGCCCGTTCATCATGCACGCGATGCAGGTGGCCGTGCCCCTCTCGTGCAACATCGATGAGAACGGTGCCGTGACGTGGTTCCAGGATTCCTCGGGCACCTACCAGGTCAACCCTGCTGGACGGATCCTCACCTTGACGGCCAACGAGGCCATGAAGTACAAGTTCGGGCGCGGCATCGCCGCCACGCCGGATGAACTCGCCAAGGCCATGGGGTACACCGAGTTCACCTTCGGCGGTCTCGCGGCCACCAAGTTCATCAACGACAACATGGTCGAGAACGACACGTACGAGAAGAAGTTTGTCGACTTCTACCGCAAGTACGCCATGTGCGTCGGCGCCGCCGAGCAGCTGCGCGAGCGTGACCGCCGCATGCCCGAGATTGGCCTCGCCCGCCGGCACCTTGACGAGATGCGTCGCGCCGTCCGCGTGAACCCCAACATCTCCCTCATGAACGGCATCCCCGGCGAGTGGTTCAAGCAGCAGGACGAACTGCTCAAGGAACTCTCGAAGTAATCGGGTCTCTTCCTGAACATAGACCCCTTCCTTCCGGCCCTGCGTTGTGCGGGGCCGGTTTCTTTTTGCGACCATAAACTCACCCGCGCCACCCCTCCGCCCGGACCCCGCCCCACGCTCACCCGAGACATCGACCCCCTCATGCCCCCCCTCGTCACCCGCTTTGCCCCCTCGCCCACCGGCCACCTTCACATCGGCGGCGCACGCACCGCCCTCTTTTGCTGGGCCTTTGCCCGTCGCCACGGCGGGCGCTTCATGATCCGCATTGAGGACACCGACCAGGCCCGGTCGAGCGACGAATCCGCCCGGGGGATTCTTGATGATCTCGCCTGGCTGGGAATCGAATGGGACGACGGGCCTGTCTTCACCGCGCCCGGTGGCCGCGCTGTCGGTGCCTCGTCGCGCCCGGTCGGGCCGTACTTCCAGGCCCAGCGGATCGAGATCTACAACGCCTACATCGAGCACCTTGTGCGTTGCGGAAGGGCCTATCCCGCCTTCGAGACCACGCAGGAACTGGACGCGCAGCGCAAGGCCGCGGTGGCCGCGAAGGCCACGTTCAAGTACCCCCGCCCAGCCGATGTGGCGGCGAGCGTCTTCAACCAAGCCCGCTGGGAGCGTGCAACGCGGGGCGAGCCGCACGTGGTGCGGTTCCTTATGCCTCCGACCGAGGTGCTGGTTCGTGACGACGTGCTCGGCGACGTCCGCTTTGCCGCGGGCGAGGTGGACGACTTTGTCATCCGCAAGGCCGACGGCTTCCCCACGTACCACTTTGCGGTGGTGATCGATGACGAACTCATGGGCGTGACGCATGTCCTGCGGGCCCAGGAGCACCTGATGAACACGCCGCGGCATGTCGCGATGCAGCAGGCCCTGACCCGGCTGGTGGACGATCGCCGCGGCGGCAGCGGCTCAAACGGCACGCCCTTCACCACGCCCGTCTACGCCCACCTGCCGCTCATCACCAACATGGACGCAAGCAAGATGAGCAAGCGCGACAAGGCCAAAGCGGCCCGCGCGGCGGCCCGGGCGGCGATCCAGAAGAACCCCGCGCTCACACCTGCGGCCCTTGCTTCAGAGGCCGGCCTTGATCCCGTGGCGCTTCAGGCGTTTCTCGATGCCGACTCCGACGCGGTAGAGATCGCCGAACGACTGGCCGCCCACCTGAAAGTCGCGCTGCCGGAGATCGAAATCTGGGACTTCCGCCGCTCGGGGTATCTGCCCGGGGCCATCACGAACTTCATCTCGCTCCTTGGCTGGTCACCCGGCCAGAAGACCGCCGACGGCAAGGACCTTGAGAAGTTCGACACCGCCTTCCTCGGGCGACACTTTGGTGTGGAGCGCGTCGGCAAGACCAGCGCCCGTTTTGACCGGGTGAAGCTCATGAGTTTCAATGCCGACGCTCTCGCGGCCCTCGGAGATGATGCGTTCGTCGCAGCCCTTGCCGAGTGGGCCCGCCAGTACGAGCCGGGGCTGCTCTCGGGGTTCACGGCGGCCCAGCTCCGCATGCTCGCCCCAGCGCTCAAGCCGCGCTGCCGAGTCCTCCGCGATGCGGTGGCCCAGCTTGCACTGTTCGCGGGCGACGACGAGGGTGTGGTCTTTGATCCAAAGGCCGTGGAGAAGCACCTTCGTGCGGCGGCACCGGGCGGGCGCGAGGCCGTCGCCGCGCTGCGGGCGGCGCTCGGCGCGCTGGCGGCCTTTGAGGCACCGGCGATCGACGCCGCCATCGAGTCACTCGCGGCCGGGCGCGGGCTCAAGATCGGTGATGTGGCTCAGCCGGCCCGGGTGGCCCTCACGGGCGGAACAGTCAGCCCACCGCTCGGGATCACCATGGCCGTCTTCGGACGCGAGCGCGTTCTGCGGCGCATGGACCGTGCCCTCGCGCTTGCCTGAGCGGTCTCAGCCGAGCTGGATGAGCGCGTTCTTGCCGAGTTTGCGGTTGGTCTCAACGGCCTTCACGAGTTCCGGGATCGGCGCGGCATAGTCGTGCCAGACCTTGAGGGTGCCGAAGAACGTCTTGTGCCACAAGGGCCGGAAGTTCCAGTTCAGAGGCAGGACAAAGGGGTTGAAGCTCAGGTCGTGGACGGCTTTGGCGAAGCCGCCCTGGTCGTTCATGGGCATGACGACCGGGTTGAGGTTCTCGTCCTCAAAGCGGATGGATGAATCGATTGAGAAGGCGGCTTTCTCCCACTCGACGAAGACCCGCTGGGCCATCTCGGAGCGCGAGAAGAACATGACGCCGGTGTTGTACTCAATCACGTCGCCGGTGATGGCCTTGTCATAGCGCTTGGCCCAGGGCGATTCGCAGATGCACAGAGCGAGGTGGTGCTTACAGGCCTGCTCAAACCCGTAGTCGAGCCGATCGTGCACGATGGTGTCGGCGTCGAGAAAGAGCGTCTCCTCGAAGGGCGAGAAGGCCATCATCTTCGACTTGTCGAGCAGCGACGCCGAGTCCGGCAGCTCGTGGACATACGACGGGAGTTCCGGGTGGTGCTTGTAGAGCGACTCGATCGACCGCCGGAGGACGGGGGCGATCTCCTTGCTCTTGCGCTTCCAGACCACGTAGAGCACGCCGCGTTGTTTTCTCTTGGCTTCCATGGTCATCCGTCGCTCCGCATGAACCGTCCACCCACACTACATCCGCTCGATGGTCGGGATGCCCAGCAGCGAGAGCGCATCGGCCAGCACGCTCTCAGAGAGTCGGCAGAGGGCAAGACGCGACTGGCGCGTCTCGTCATCCGCGGCCACCAGCACCGGGCACTGGTCAAAGAACGAACTGAACGCCCCGGCAAGGTCATAGACATACTGGCAGAGCCGGCTGGGCATGAGCGATTCGCCCACCCCCGCCACCGCCCCGCCATAGGCGAGCAGCGCGAGCGCCAGGGTCTTCTCGGCCGGTTCCTTGACGCTGATGGCGGCCCGTGCATCCACGGTGATGCCGCGCTCCGCGGCCTTGCGGAAGATGCTGCGGATGCGCACGAGCGCATAGAGCAGGTAAGGGCCCGTGTTGCCCTCGAAGGCCAGCATCCGGTCGAGCGCAAAGACGTAGTCCTTGGTGCGCTCGCCCGCGAGGTCGGCGTACCGAATCGCCGCCACGGCCACAGCCCGGGCGATCGCGCTGCGCTCGGCCTCCGGGAGTTCTGCGCTGCGGGTCGAGACCGCCGCCGCGGCGCGCTCCACGGCCTCATCGAGCAGGTCGGCAAGCTTGAAGCTCTCGCCCGAGCGGGTCTTGAAGGGCCGTCCATCATCGCCGAGGATCGCGCCGAAGGCCGCGTGCTGCAGGTCCGCCGGTGCGCCCGTGCTCGTCCGTGCGTACCCCGCTTTGTGGGCCGCAGCGAAGACCTGCCGGAAGTGCAGGCCCTGGCGCGCATCGACGCAGTACACCACGCGTGAGGCCCCGAGCGTGCCCACGCGGTGGCGAATCGCGGCCAGGTCCGTGGTCGCGTAGAGATATCCACCGTCGCTCTTGCGCACCAGCAGCGGGTCAAGCGGCCCCGCCGGGGGCGGTACATCGTCGAGCCGCACCACCAGCGCGCCATCGTCGATGGCGGCGATCCCCCGAGCCGTGAGGTCCTCGACCACCCACGCCAGCGTGTCGCGATACATGCTCTCGCCTGCGTCCGTCTCCGGCGTCACCAGCGAGTTGAGCCGGGCACAGTTCTGATAGCACGAGGCCATGGTCGTTGCCACCACCGTCTTCCACATCGAGAGCGTTGGCCCATCGCCCGACTGCAGCGCCACGAGGGTGGCCTTGGCCCGGGCGAGGGCTGCGGGCGCGTCGGCTGCACCCGGGTCGCGCCCCGCTTCGAGTTCGGCGATGATCTTGGGCCCCATGTGCCAGAGTCTGGCCGTCTCAAGCCCATCGGCCGGAACTTCACAGGCCTTCTGCGCGGCCTTGTAGTGGGTTTCAAGGGTGGCCAGCGTCAGAGCCCGTTCGTCAAACCGCCCAGCCGCCTTTTCATCAAGCAGCCGCCGGATCACCATCGCGATCGGCAGGCCCCAATCGCCGACGTGGTTCTGCCGGATCACCCGGTGGCCGAGCCGGCCAAAGACCCGCGCCAGCGTGTCGCCGATCACGGTGCTCCGCAGATGCCCGACGTGCATTTCCTTGGCGAGGTTCACGCCGCAGAGGTCCACGACCACGGTCTCTGCGGTCTGGGCGGGCAGGACGCCCAGACCTTCGGCCGGCAAGCGGGCCAGGAGCGCACCGAGCGCGGCGGGCTGAAGGGTGATATTGATGAACCCGGGCCCGGCGATCGAGGCCGGTGTCACCGGCTCGGCAAGTGGGCCAAGGTCGAGTGCCGCGACGATCCGCCCCGCGACCTCGCGCGGGGCGAGCCCGACGCGCTTGCTCAACCCCATGGCGGCGTTGCACTGGAAGTCCCCAAACCGCGGCTTGCCTGGCGCGGCCTTGGTCGCGGCGATGCTGGGGTCGGTTGCACCCTCGTCAGGGAAGGCCCGGGCGATGGCCTGTGTGAACGCGGCCGTGAGGAGCGCGATCGGATCAAGATCGAGGGCGGCCCCGGGGGCGGGCGCGGCGGGGGTTGTCGGGGCAGAAGCCATGGGCCCGGAGTTTAGGTGGGGAGGGCATCGATCCCCACGCCTCGCGTGCCGCTCACGCGTCCCGTCGATGGTGGGTCTTGCCCTTATCGCGTGACTTGCTCTTTTGGCTGCGACGCTCCGCGCCGGACTTGCCGTACTTGATCTGCTCCCAATCGAGCTTCAGCCCGCCGCCAATCCCGCCGCCAGCGGGCGAAAGCCCGCGCGAGGGGTCGGACTTCTTGTCCTTGCTCTTCTCGCGGCTGGTGGCATCGGTGATCACGAGGTCCATCTGGCGCGTGGCGAGGTCCACCTTGGCGATCCGCACCGTCACCTGGTCTCCCGTGGCAAAAGAGCGCCCCGAGGCATCGTGCACCATCGCTCCCGAGCGGGGGTCAAGGCGCCACCCGCCGCCGGCCATCCGGCCATCGCGGTTGGGAAAGAGCGGGAGGTCCTCCTTCTTGATGAGGCCCTCCGCCAGGTACTTCTCGAGTTGAATAAAGACGCCCGCACCCTTGCAGCCGGTGACCATCCCGCGGAAGTCCTCGCCCACGTGCTCACTCAGGAGCTGCAGGATCAGGAACGAGCGGAGGTGGTCCTCCGCGTCGGAGGCGTTCTTCTCGGTGAGGGTGCACTGGCGGCCGATCTGGGCCAGAATCTCATCATCCGGGCAGTCGTCAAGTTCGCGCAGTTTGGCCCCGAGGGCTTTCTCCGCGGCGGGTTCACGCGGGGGCGTGCGGCCGTTGGCGGTGTGGCGGAGGTACTCGGCGAGTGCCCGGTGAACCGTGAGGTCGGGGTACCGGCGGATGGGGCTGGTAAAGTGCGCGTAGGCATCGCTGGCAAGGGCGTAGTGGCCGATGAGCGCGGGCGAATACTCGGCCTTGGTCAGGGTTCGCAGCACGGCGAAGTGGACGGCGGGCGCCGCGGGGGTTCCGCGCGTGCCGTCGAGCAACTTCTGGAGCTCCTGGCGCGTGGGCCGGGCCGGGATGTTGAACCCCGCCACCTTGGCGGTCGAGCGCAGGTCGTTCACATCGCCGGGAGTCGGCTCCGGGTGGACGCGGCGAAGGAGCGGCACGCGCACGCGCTCAAAAACCCGGGCCACCACTTCGTTCGCCTCCACCATGAACATCTCAATGAGGGTGTGCGTGAAGGCGTCGTCCTCCTTGTGGGCGTCCACGACGCGCCCCGTGTCGTCAAAGACCAGTTCCACCTCGGGGAGTTCGAGGTGGATCATCCCCGCGGCCCGGCGGCGGAGGCGGATGGCCTTGGCACAGGCATCCATCTCGCGGACGCAGGCGACCAGTTCGTCCGTGTAGTTGGGCTCGGTCTTGGCGTGCTTGCGGGCCTCTTCAAGGTTCCCGTCGATCAGGGCCTGGGCCTCAAGATAGGTCATCCGCTTCACGCTCTTGATCAGCGTGTTGCTCACCCCCGCGCGGAGCAGGTTCCCCGAGCGGTCGTAGTGCATTGTCGCGCTCTTGCAGAATCTGGGCACACCCTCCTGAAGCGAGCAGATGCCGTTGCTGAGCACCTCAGGGAGCATGGGAATGACCAGCCGCGGGAGGTAGACGCTGTTGCCCCGGGCCCGCGCTTCGAGATCGAGGGGCGACCCGTTCGGGATGAAATGGACCACATCGGCGATGTGGACGCCGAGCTCCCACCCCTGGTTGTTCGGCAGCCGCTTGATGTGGATGGCGTCGTCGTAGTCCTTGGCGTCCGGTGGGTCGATGGTGACGATGTACTCGCCGCGCAGATCCTCCCGGCCGGCACCGGCCTTGGCCGGATCGGTGTCAAAGAGCGCCACCTCACGTTCAAACTGCTCGGAGCACTTGCGCGCCTGGGCCGTCACACGGTCGTCAAACTCCCCGGGCAGGTTGTACGCCGCGATGGTCGCCTGGGTCTCGACGCTCGGCTGGCCCGCCTCCCCGAGCACGTCCACGATCACACCCTCGGCGAGCATGTTGCTCTCGGGGTAGTGGGTGATCTCGACAATCACCTTGTTCCCGATCACGGCGTTCTTGGCGTGCGGGTCGCGGATCACGATCGGGTCGCGCAGTTCGCGACCGTCGGGATAGACAAGAAACTGGGAGCCCTGCTTGCCAAGTTCGCCGGTGAAGACCTTGCGCTTCCGTGCCACCACCTCGATGATGGTGCCGAAGAGTTCCTCGCCCCCGCCGTCGCGCCGGGCCTTGCGTCCCACGCGCACGCGCACGGTGTCACCGCTCAGGGCATCGGACACGCTCTCGGGCGGGATAAAGACATCCCCCTCGCGCACCCGAACATCAGGGATCACAAAGCCGAACCCGCGCGGGTTGCTGCGGAATGTCCCGGTGATCTCGTCCGCCACGCGCGGCAGCCGCACCAGCCCCTTCTGGTCGAGCGCAAGCTTGCCCGCCTTGGCGAGTTCGGCCACGGTGGCGGTGAACTCCTCGCGGTCGGCCTCCTCCACGCCGAGGTCGCTCATCAGCGTGTCGACGTTCGCGGGCTCGTAGTTGTCGTGCTTGAGATGCTGAAGAAGGCGACGGGAGAAACGATCATGCATGGACGCAATAGTAGGTAAACGGCCCGCCCCGCTCGCACGGCCCCTGCGACCGGTCCTTCCACAGCCCCTGCCAGCCGGTTCCGGCCCTTTCCCCAGCGACCTCGGTCGGCACAAACCGCCCCGCTAACCTTCGCCCTTCCCATGAAGATCCTCCTTTGCAACGACGACGGAATCCGGGCTGAGGGCATCGTCGCGCTGCACGATGCACTAATCGATCATCACGGTGAGCATGGCGGACCCCTCGCGGCCGAGGTCTTCGCCATCGCCCCGGCGACGGTCCAGAGCGCGACCGGCCACGGCATCACCTTCCGCACACCCCTGATCACCAAAACCGTTCGCGTGAACGAACGCATGACGGGCATCGCCGTCGATGGCCGACCGGCGGATTGCATCAAGCTCGGCCTTGCCGCGCTCTGGCCCGAAAGGTTCGGGACCCGCAGCCGTCCGGACCTCGTCATCAGCGGCATGAACATCGGGGCCAACGTTGGGATCAACGTGCTCTATTCCGGCACCTGTGCCGCCGCGCTGGAGGCGGCCTTCCTGGGGGTGCCGTCGATTGCCGTGAGTCTGAACCTTGGCGACGGCGAGCCCGACTGGCGTACTGCCGCCCGCCACGCCCGCGCAGCCATCGAGCGGCTGCTCGGCCACGCCCGCCGCGCGGGCCGTTCGCGCCGTCCTTTGCCGCCCCACTGCTGCCTGAATGTCAATGTCCCGGTCACGGAGAGCGACGGCCCCATACCGCGCATGGTCGTCTGCCCTATGAACGTTCACGGTCTGGTTGACAAGTTCGTCCGCAACCGGAATCCCCTCGGCGAGACGTACTACTGGTCCGATGGCAAACCGATGGAGTTTCACGGCAGCGAACCGGGCAAGGATGTCGAACGGCTCATCAAGGGGGCGATCACTGTCACGCCCTTGCGATACGACCTGACGGAGGAGCGAGACCTCGCCTTCTGGCGCGGGGCTCTCCGCCCGGCCGCGCCCGCCCGCAGTCGCGCGGCGCGAAAGGCCCGGCGATGATCCCGAGCGCCCATCCGGTGAGCCCCGCACCGCTTGAGGCGGCGGATGTCAAGCGCGTTGCCGCGCTCGCCCGGCTCGCGCTCTCTGAGTCCGAGGTCGCGGCGGCGCAGCGCGACCTCGCCGTCATCCTCAGTTATGTCGAGCGCCTCGCGGTCCTCGACCTTTCCGCAGTCGAACCGTTGACATCGCCCCTTGAAATGAAGGGCCGCCTCGCCCCGGACACGCCCGAGGAGTCACTAAGCACTGACGCCCTGATGGCGATGGCCCCGGCGAGCATCCCGCCCTTCGTGACCGTGCCCAAGATGCTCGGTGGTAGTGGGGGGAGCGCGTGAGCAACCAGACCGCCACCACCCGGGTCGCCAGCGCCCTCTCCGCGATCGCGTCAAACAACCCCGCGATCAACGCCTTCGTGGAGGTCCACGCCGAACATGCTGAGGCCATCGCCGCCCGGATCGACGCCCGCCGCGCTGCCGGTGAAGATGTCGGCCCGCTCGCAGGTCTTCCGGTCGCGATCAAGGACAACATCGTTCTCGCGCGCGGGCGGACAACCTGCGCCAGCCGAATGCTGCGCGACTATCGCTCACCCTTCAGCGCGACCGCGGTCGAGCGCCTCGAGGCCGCTGGCGCGATCGTGGTGGGCAAGACCAACCTCGATGAGTTCGGCATGGGCTCGTCCACGGAGCGGTCGATCTTCGGCCCGACAGCCAACCCGCACGATCCGGCCCGTGTACCCGGTGGTTCAAGCGGTGGGTCGGCCGCGGCGGTCGCGTCGGGCCTGGTCGCTGTGGCCCTCGGGAGCGATACCGGCGGCTCAATCCGCCAGCCCGCGAGCCACTGCGGCGTGGTGGGGCTGAAGCCGACGTACGGGCGCGTCTCACGGTGGGGGCTCGTGGCGTATGCGAGCAGTCTTGATCAGATCGGCCCGATCGGCCGCACGGTGCGCGACGTGGCGGGCGTCTATGGCGTGATCGCCGGGTTTGACCCGCGCGACACGACCTGTGCCCCCACGCCCGTGGAGGACCCCCTCGGCGACCTTGAGGCACCGGTGACCGGGCTGCGCATCGGCGTCCCGCGCCAGGCCCACAGCCCCGCGAACGCGCCGAGTGTCAGCGCCACCCTCCACGCGGCCTGTGCGGCTCTGCAAGGCCTCGGCGCCACGATCGTGGACGTTGACCTGCCCCATGCTGACCATGCCATCGCCGCGTATTACCTGATCGCCACCGCCGAGGCGAGCAGCAACCTCGCCCGGTTTGACGGCGTGCGCTATGGCCACCGGGCCGAGCTGCCCCCGGGATCGTCGCTCGTGGACCTTTATTGCCGTTCGCGCTCCGAGGGATTCGGGCCGGAGGTGCGTAAGCGCATCCTGCTGGGTACCCACGCGCTCTCCAGTGGCTACTACGACGCGTACTACCTTCGGGCCCAGAAGGTGCGCCGATTGGTGCGGCAAGACCATGATCGCGCCTTCTGCACGACCGACGGCGGTGCCGGATGCCACGCGCTGCTCCTGCCCGCCGCGCCCGGGCCCGCCTTCCGCAGGGGCGAGAAACTGAACGACCCCATGGCCCTGTACCTCGAAGATGTCTACACCGTGGGGGTGAACCTTGCTGGCCTCCCGGCGCTGACTGTGCCCTTTGGCTGGGCACCCACCGCCGAGACCGGGGCCGCCGCGGCTCTCCCTATCGGCATGCAGCTTGTCGGCCCCCCGCTCGCGGAGGCGGCACTGCTCCGCATCGGGCGCATGCTGGAGAAAGCCCGCCCAGCCGCGGGGTGATTCATCCATCGCCCACCTCACCCTACCCTCTGCCCCTATGGCCATTCTCATCGACGCGTCCACGAAAGTCATCTGCCAGGGCATCACCGGCTCGTTCGGCGCCCAGCACACGCGCGGGTGCCTTCACTACGGCACCAAGCTTGTCGGCGGGGTGACCCCGGGCAAGGGCGGCACAAAGGACGAGAACGGTCTGCCGATCTTCGACACGGTCGCCCAGGCCGTGAAGGCGACGGGCGCCACTGCCACCATGATCTTCGTCCCGCCTCCCTTCGCCGGGGATGCAGTCCTCGAGGCCGCCGCGGCGGGGATCAAGGTCATCTGCGCCATTACCGAGGGCGTCCCGGTGCAGGACATGGTGAAGGTCCGCGCGGTTATGGATGAACTCAACGGCGGCAGCGCCTTCAGCGGTGCGAGCCGGGTGGTGCTGGTGGGGCCGAACTGTCCGGGTGTCATCACACCGGGGCCAAAGAGTGGCGGCGGTACAGGGCCGAACGACCCCTACACCCGTGCCGGATGCAAGATCGTCATCATGCCCGGCTACATCCACACGCACATCAGCGAGTCCAAGCGTGGCAAGGCGATCGGCATCGTCAGCCGTTCCGGAACACTCACGTATGAAGCCGTCTGGCAGACCAGCAGCATGGGCCTTGCCCAGAGCACCTGCGTCGGCATCGGTGGCGACCCGGTGCGCGGGGTCAATCACATCGACTGCATCCGCATGTTCTCCGCGGACCCGGAGACCCATGGCATTCTCATGATCGGCGAGATCGGCGGCAGCGACGAAGAAGCCGCGGCGGAGTTCATCGCGGCCGAGAAAGCCGCGGGGCGGTTGAAGAAGCCGGTGGCGGCCTTTATCGGCGGGCAGACGGCGCCTCCGGGTCGTCGCATGGGGCACGCCGGCGCGATCATCGAGAGCGGCGGCAAGGGGACGGCAGAGAGCAAGATCCTGGCCCTTCGCAAGGCGGGGGTCGAGGTCGCGCTCTCGCCTGCGGAGATGGGCAAGGCCATGGGCACGGCCATGGGCCTCTGAGGGCGGCGGTCAGTCGGCCTTCCGGCGAACGACTGTGTACCAGGCAAAGAGGTCTTTCTTGACCTCTTCGCGCGGCTTGCCTTCGTGATAGCCGAGCGCTTCCCAGATCTCGAGAACCTTGGGCTGGTCGTCCACATCAAACGCAAGGACGGTCAGCCCCGCATCCTCAAACTGGGCCTTGGTGAAGGGGGACCGACCGTCGGCGTGCGGCAGGTAGGGCTTGTCCGGCGGGTTCTGGGCCGGCGAGATGTTGTAGATCACAAAGAGACCGCCGGGCTTCAGGGCATCGTGAACGGCCCGGAGAAACTCCGCGTCACTCACGCCAAGGTTCACAAGCAGCCGGGGCTCGACCTCGCGCGCGGGGTGGATGTACCCCGCCCTGAGCGTGTTTTTGCTGGTGATGACGTCGAACCCGCCCCCCACGGCGGTGCGGATCGGCCCCTCCGCGGGCCAGCGTCCGGTGTGCAGTGTCACGCGGCCCTTGTCCTCGCCGACCTCGCCCGTGTCCATGGGGTCGCTGTAAAGAGCTTCGAACATCGGCTCAACGTCAACGCCCTTGGCGCTGCACCCCATCTGCGCCATCAATCGGAGGTGGCCGATCGTTCCGTACCCAAAGTCCATGAGCGTCTGGCCCGTGAGCGAGGTGATGCCGTGCAGGTGGAGTACGTCGAGCACGCGGGCATAGACCAGCGGTGAGCCGTACCCGGTGGTGTAGTAGAAATCCGGCGTGCACTCGCGTGGCGTGAAGGTTGGCTGTTCCTCCGCGGGGAGCGTGTGGAAGGTGCGTTCGTTGATCGCGCGGGTGCGGTCCTTGCTGCGGTAGATCGTCCGGGCGCGGGGGAGGGGGAGCCGAATTGTCTGCCCAAGAAAGCCCTTGGCCAATGGCGACGTGCAGAGGGCTTTGAGCGCGGCGGCCTGACCCTCAAGCTTCTGAACGATGTTCTGTTCCGGGGCAATCGGCGGCCCGGGCGCGGCAGGCGGCGCAGGCATCGGCGGGTGAGGCGCAGGGCTGGTGGCGGGCGGCTGGGCCGGGCTGAGGGCAAGGAGCGTGGAGAGAAATCCAAGCGCGGTGAACATGCAACGCCTTTCGAGAGCGGTCTATCGACGCTCGCAGAGAGTCCTCAGACGCGCACGACCGCGCGCAGGTGCTTGCCCGTCTCGCCGATCAGCCGCTGCACTTCGCTGTTGACCTCGTCATCCCGGAGCGTGCGCGTGTCATCTCGGAAGACCATGCGGAGCGTCACCGACTTCTTCCCGTCGTCGAGCGGCTTGCCCCGATAGACGCCCACGAAGTGGAGGGACTCCATCCGGGCCGGTCGAGCGCTGCTGATGCACCGATCGATCTCCGCCCACGCCAGTGATTCATCGACCACAAGCGAGAGGTCACGCTCCGTTGCCGGGAAGGCGGGCAGAGCGGTGACAAGTTCCCGGGGGGGGTAGGCCTCGAGGAGCATCGGGGCATCGAGTGCCGCGGCTGCGATAGGGGATTCCAGTTCATAATGGGCGAGTGCACCGGCACTGATGAGGCCCATGACGCCGAGCGGGCGGCCGTTGACATGGATGGTCGCGGAGCAGTCAGGGTCAAAGCCGCTGCAGTTGGGCGCCTCAGGGCGGACCTCCGTGCGGGCGCTCTTGCCCATCATCGCCTGCACCAGCCCGTCGACCACCGCCCGCACCTGCCGCAGCGCGGCCTGCCGGCGCGAATGCGCGCTGTCGAGCCCGGCCCCTGCGCCCTTGGCCGGTGCATCCGCAATCAGCGTCAGGGTGCGCTGCTCAACGTGCCCGGCGGGAGCGCGGGCGGGGGTCTTCTCGGGGGCCTCGCCATAGATCGAGGCGAGTTCAAAGAGCCGCACTGCGCCTTCCGCGCCGGCCCGCGCGTGCTGGTTGGCGCGGCGGCAGGCAAGCAGACTCGCCACCGCGCTCGGGCGGAGCACGCCATCGTCGCTGCGGCGCGAGTCGCTCACACGCAGGGTCTTCCAGTCCTTGGGGCAAAAGAGTCCGGCCTCCTTCGCGCTCACAAAACTCACGGTCACGGTCTCGAAGAACCCCATGCCCGTCAGCACCCGCGTCAGTTCCCGCGTGGCCACCTCGCCAGACTGCGGCGGGGCTATTCGAACGGCGATGCGCTCGTGCAGCGGGATCTTTTCGAGCCCGATCGTCCGCGCCACCTCTTCCACAAAGTCGATCTCGCGCTTCAAATCCGGGCGGTGGTCAGGGGGCGTGCACGCCCAACTTTCGCCGCCGGGGTTGCCGATCGCCACACCCTGGGCCCCGAGCGCGGTGCGGATCTGATCATCCGTGAACCCGGCCCCCAGTACCAGCCGGCACCGTTGCGGCCGGAAGGTGATGGTCGGTGCCGCAGGGATGGGTTTTCCCACGGCCTTGACCCCGCTCCCGGCGGTCTCGAGCATCCCTCCAGCGACCTGGATAATCAGTTCCGCTGCGCGACGCGATGCGGCATCCACCGTTCGCGCATCGACGAACCGCTCAAACCGGTGCGAGGCATCGGTCCGGATCTGTAGCCGCCGCGCTGCGCTGCGTACCCGACCCGGCGACCACGTCGCAACCTCAAGTACCACGTCCGTTGTTGTGCCCGTGACGCCGGAATCCTGCCCGCCCATCACCCCGGCCAGCGATGAAGGCCCCGCGCCGTCGGCGACCACGATCTCCCCGGCCCGCAGTTCCACGCTCTTTCCGTCAAGAAGTGTGAGTTTTTCCCCCTTCTCGGCCCCGCGCACGATCAGCGCCTTTGTGCCGTCCGCGCCGGGGCGGATCTTCGCCCAGTCGAAGACATGGCTCGGATTGCCGAGCGCCGACTGCACGAAGTTCGTCACATCGACCACGTTGTTGATCGAGCGCTGCCCCACCGCCGCCAGCCGCGCCACCAGCCACGCCGGCGAGGGGCCGACTTTCACCCCGCGGATGATCCGCACCGTGAACAGCGGGCAAGCGTCGGGTACCCGGTTCTCGACCAGCAGCCCGGCAAGCGAGGCCCTGGCTTCCGACACGGTGCCGAGTGGGGGGACACTCGTCGTTGCCGGGGCCAGAAACCGCCGCCCGCTCGCCGCGGCCACCTCGCGCGCCACCCCGGCATGGCAGAGGCAGTCGCCACGGTTGGAGGTCACCTCCACGTCAAGCAGGGCGTCGCCATCCGCCCCCGGGGTCGTTGATTCAATGGGGAACCCAATGAACGTGAGCAGGCGTTCCGCCTCTTCTGCCGTCACGTTGCCGGGTTCGATCAGGGTGTTCAGGTGCGCGAGAGAGATGAGCATGCGCCGGATGGTAGATCGCGGGCCGATCAGGTCCCTTTGGCGCAGAGCCATGGAGCGAGCGAAGGCCGGCCGCCCTGCCGGCGAATGATCCCCCGTGATCCTCGCCGGCCATCTTGCGCTCCCCGCTCCCGGTGGACGTCTCGCGCTCGCTCCCGGCGGCATCCGGTCGGAGGGGGGCCGCATTGCCGAGGTCTTTGAACTCCAGCGGGGCCCGAGTGCGGATCTTGGCGGACCCGGATGCGTCATCTTCCCCGGGTTCATTGACGCCCACCTCCACCTCCCGCAGTTCGATTCAGTCGGCGTCCACGGACGCACGCTCCTCGAGTGGCTTGATCAGGTCATCTTTCCCGCGGAAGCACGGTGGGAGGATGCCGAGTATGCCGGCGCCATGGCCGACCGTGTCGCGACAGAACTGCTCTCCTTTGGCACCACCGGCGTGTGTGCCTATGCCACGGTCCACGAACAGGCCGCCCGCAACGCCCGGCACGCTCTCGCCGCGCGCGGGCTGCGCGGATGTGTGGGGCAGGTGCTCATGGACCAGAACGCCCCCGCCGCGCTGATCCGCCCCGCCGCTGACTTGCTCCTTCAGGCCGCGGCGGCGCGTCCCGAGGGGCGCATCGAGCCGATCATCTCGCCGCGCTTTGCCGTCTCGTGCAGCGAGGCCCTGCTCCGTGGCTGCGGCGAACTGGCTACCCGCACCGGCCAGCGCGTGCAGACGCACCTTGCCGAGACTGTGGACGAATGTGCCCTTGTGGCGCGGCTCTTCGGTGGCCTCGACTATACAGAGGTCTATCGCCGGGCCGGCCTGCTTCGATCCGGGGCGGTCATGGCCCACGGCATCCACCTTGACGGCGCAGCACGGGGCGCGCTCGCCCGGGCGGGCACGGTGGTGGCTCATTGCCCGACCGCCAACCTCTTTCTCCAGTCAGGCGCAATGGACCGGGCGGCGCTCTGTGAATCGGGCGTCGCTCTCGCGATGGGGAGCGACATTGCCGGTGGCTTTGAGCGGAGCATGGTCCGGGTCGCACGCGCCATGGTGGAGACAGCCACCCGCGCGAGGATGGCCAACCCCAGCACCCCGATCCCCTCAGCCGCGGAGGCATTCTGGAGCATCACGGGGGGCAACGCAGCCGCTCTCGGATGGGCGAAGAGCGGCCGTATTGAACCAGGCGCGGATGCGGACCTGCTGCTGGTTCGGCCCACGATCCGCTGGATGGAGTCCCCTGATCCCCTCGGTGCGATCCTCTGGGGCTGGGATGACCGCTGGCTGGAGAGAGTCGTGGTCGCGGGGCGGGTCGTTTGAGAACCCGTCAGCGGCCTGCCTCGGTGCCAAGGGCGGCCCGAGGGCGCAGCAGCCATCCGACCTCCGCCATTCGCAACGTCAGTGAGAGCGCCGCGAAAACCAGCATGCCGATCGCGCATGTCGTGCCCAGTCGGGCAAGGTGTCGCCACCACATGCCGGTCGCGGCGGCTGCTGCATTTTCTGCCGGGGGCGTGATGGTCCACAGCCAGACACACGCACCACAGAGCGCGCCCATGACGACCGCCGCGATGAGCACGCGCAGGGCCGCGCCAGCCACGACCCGATCAACCCACGCGACACCGGCCCGGCGCTGCAGGATGTGCCCAAGCACCGCGCTCTGCACGATGGCGGACACCGTGGTGGCCACTGCCAGCCCCGCCTCCTTCAGCGGCCAGATGAGCGAGAGATTGAGGGCGAGGTTCACCGCCACCATCACCACGCCCACCCTCATGGGTGTGCGCGTGTCGCCACGGGCATAGAACGCCCGGGTCAGAACATGATTCAGTGAAAACGCCCAGACACCCGGGGCATACCCAGCGAGTACCCAAGCCACGCGGGCCACGTCCTCCGGCCCGTAGCCGTGACCGGGAGCGCCCCCATAGAGCACGAACGCCAGGTCATACGCGACGACCATCAGCCCGATCGTCGCGGGGATGCCAAGAAAGAGCGAGAGCCGAACCCCGCGCCGCAGTGTCTCGCCGAAACGGGCTGGTTCATCCGCAGAGAGCGAGAGGAGCGGAAAGACCGCGGAGGCGACCGCAATCCCAAAGACTCCCAGCGGGAACTGATACCGACGCTGGGCGTTCGCGAGGATGATGTTCGACGACTCTTCGAGCGGGTACGCCCTTCCGAGGATGGTCGGCCCCACAAGGTTCGGCCACATCGCGATCAACTGATCGATCAGAGTGTTGAGCTGCAGAGTCCCCACACCCACGACCACGGCCAGCAGCCGGGTCAGGATCCGTCGTGCTGCGGTCGTCGCCGCTTCGGCCACTGGCGGCTCGACTTCATTCAGCCGCAGCCACCGGGCGTGCGGCCGCAGCAGCACAACGAACGTCACGCACTGCGTGATACCTGAGAGCACCGTCGCCCCCGCGAGCACAAAGGCCGTGGCCTCACCCGCTTGTTCGTGCCGCAGCCAGTAATAGATACCGACGGCCACCAGAAAGCCGTTGAGCACCACCGGCCCGCTCGCCGCCGCCGCAAACCGTCCGTGAACGCTCAGCATTGCCGCGAGGATCGCGGCGCAGCAGACCGGCGGCATGAAGAAGATCACCACGGCAAGCAACCGCATGGTCAGCGTGCGCGAGGGTGACTCCGGGATCAGCCAGAGACCCGCGATGAGCAGCGCCGCGGCACCCAGCGCCAGCACGCCGGTCAGGATCGCCAGTTTTCGCAGGGTTCGAGAGGCCAGCAGGTGCCCGGCCGTCGGTTGGTGCTTGATGAGCTGCGCATACTCGGGCACAAAGGCCGCCGCCAGCGCGCCCTCGCCCAGCAACCGCCGGAACATATTGGGCACAGCGAAGGCGAAGGTGAATGCCGAACCCACCATCGACGGGCCAAAGGCCCGGGCGATTAGCACCTCGCGGATCAACCCTGCCACCCGCGAGAGCAGCGTCATCACCACGGTTGAGCGCACGCCGCCACCGAGCGTCATGGCGTTGGCGCCCTCGGCGTTCGCTGGTGGCGCGGGCATGGGTGGAGGAGTGTCGGTCCCTGACACGCTCCAGCGTAGTGCAGGGCTCTCCGTCGCGGCGTTGACCGGCCCCGGCCTTACACCAGCCACGCCGCGCCGCACTCCGGACAGATCACGCACCCATCGGCCTGCGCCGGTGTCCCGCTCAGGTCATACCCGCAGGCCAGGCACTTCCCGCACGCCCGGACAAAGGGCCGCGCATCTTCCGCGGTCGGACGCCTCGAACACAGGTGTGCCGCAAGCGGAGTAGCCACGAGACCGATGACCATCGCCCATTTGCAGACCTCCGCCGCCTGGGCCCACCCCGACCGCGGCAGCAGGAGGAGCACCACGCCCGCGGCGATGGGCACGGAGACGCAGGCGAGGATGACCGAGGTCGAAAAAGTCGTGTGCTTGCGCCGTCCCGCCCGCCACTGGGCGGCCCGGAGGGTCATGAGGCCGCCAACCACGGTCTCGTCGGTCATGCTGAGTACCGTGATCGCGGGGATTCGCCGAACTGTGCCGCGCGCATCAACGATCGGTCGCGTGCCCATGCTCTGCCTTTGCGTCCTTGGCCCGCCCGGTATGAGACCAGCGCGAGGGTCTTCCTTCGGTCGTCGATCAATTATTCGTGCCCGTGCTGGATGGGCTCCGGCATTCAGTGCATATCCGCAGATCGTTTTTTGGGCAACTCCAACTGAACGGTTGCCGAATCGCCGAACGCCGTTCATGATTAGGCCTCTGGCGGACCAGGCCCGCCTGACCAAGACCCCAAGGACCCTGAATGCTCAACCCATCGCTGCGCTCCGCGGCCGCTCTGCTCACACTCTTTTGGTCTGCGCCGGCTCTCTTGGCCCAGGAGACGGTCTACATCTCCGAGTTCATGGCGAGCAACTCGACGGCCCTGGCCGACGAGGATGGCGCGTTCTCGGACTGGCTGGAGCTCTACAACGCCGGGCCGTCCCCGGTGAACCTCGACGGGTGGTATCTCACGGACAACGCCAACAACCGTACCCGCTGGCGCATACCCGCCGTGGTGCTTGCCCCCGGGCAGCACAGGATCGTCTGGGCAAGCAACAAGAACCGGTCGAACCCGGCCGCGCCTCTGCACACCAACTTCGCCCTCTCGGCAGGTGGCGAATATCTCGGTCTCGTTCGCCCCGATGGCACAACGGTGGCCTTCGAGTACGCCCCGCAGTTCCCCCCGCAGCTCTCCGACGTTTCCTATGGCATCTCGACCGACGCCGCCAGCGCGGTCTTTGTCGCTGAGGGCGCAGCCGCGCGGGCCCTGGTCCCGACCAACGGCAACCTTGCCCTCACCTGGACCACGCCGGGGTTCGTCGTCCCCGCGGCGTGGCTCACCGGCGTCACCGGCGTCGGCTATGAGCGGGCCACCGGGTATGAGTCGCTGATCGGCCTGAACGTGAACGCCTCGATGTACAACCGCAACGGGAGCTGCTACTTCCGGGTTCCGTTCACGCTGGCGTCGGTCCCTGCGTTTGAGCGCCTCGTGCTCAAGATGAAGTACGACGACGGGTTCCACGCGTATCTGAACGGGACGCGTATCGCCAGCGCCAACGCGCCCGCGTCGCCGGTGTGGAACTCGGTGGCTACCGCCGGTCATCCCGACGATCAATCGGTGATCTTCGAGGAGTTTGATGTGACGGCCGTCGCGGGTCCCTTGCTCGTGGCGGGCCAGAATGTCCTCGCGATCCACGGGCTGAATCTGTCCATCGCGAACCAGGATTTTCTCGCCTTGCCGCGATTGGAATCCGTGACCGGCGGCGCGTATCAGCCGACCCTCACGCGGTTCTTCACCTCCTCGACGCCCGGGGCGCTCAACGGAACCACCGCCGCCGACCAGGGACCGGCGATCACCAACCATGCCTTCTCGCCCGCCCAGCCCGCCGACGCCGACGCCGTGACGGTGACGGCCCGGGTGCAGCCCACGGTTTCCCCGGTGGGGACAGTGTCGCTCCGCTATCGCGCCAACTACAGCGCCGAGACGACTATCCCCATGCTCGACAATGGCGCAAGCGGCGACGGCGCCGCCGGGGACGGCGTCTACGGCGCAGTCATTCCCGCCGCGGCTTCGTCCCCCGGGCAGATGCTCCGGTGGGTGGTCGTCGCTACGGATACACAGGCGCGGCCTTCGCGGCTGCCGCTCTTCTCAAGCCCGACCCAGACGCCCGAGTACTTCGGCGCGCTCATCACTGTGCCGGGCCTCGCCAGCCAACTCCCCATCCTCCACTGGTGGGTGCAGGATGCGGGCCAGGCCGCGACCGACACCGGCACGCGCTGTTCGCTCAGTTTTCTCGGTCGCTTCTACGACAACATCTTCGTTCGCCTCCGCGGCCAGTCGAGTTCCGGGTTCCCCAAGCCGCATTACAAGTTTGATTTCAACACCGGCGCGTTCTTCACCTACGACGAATCGGTGCCGCCGGTGGAGGAGTTCAACCTCCAGACGACCTACAGCGACAAGGCGTACATCCGCCAGACCCTTTCGTGGGAGACCTATCGCGATGCCGGTGCCGCCGGGTGCGCGTCGTTCCCCATGCGGGTCCAGCAGAACGGCGGCTTCCACAGCGTGGCCATCTTCGTCGAACAGCCCGACGAGGAGTATCTGACGCGCAATGGCCTCGACAACGCCGGCGCACTCTACAAGATGTTCAACGAGTGCACCGACGCCAACTCGGGCGTTGAGAAGAAGACGCGAGAGTTTGAGAACAACAGCGACCTTGCCGCCCTCGTCGCCGGGTGCCAACTCTCGGGCGCTGCCCTGCGCAACTACCTCGCCGACCATGTCGATATCCCGGCGACCATCTCGTACATCGCCGCCTCGCAGATCATCCACGACAACGACCACGTTGCCAAGAACTACTACATCTACCGCGACACCGAAGGGAGCCGTGAGTGGACCATGCTCCCCTGGGACAAGGACCTCACCTTCGGGCGCAACTTCGGTGCTGGCGGTGGCGTCCTCTCCGACGGCATCTGGGCTGATGACGACCCCCAGTCTCACCCCCTCTTCGGCGATCAGCAACACCCCAAGATCGACGGCCCCTGGAACCGTTTTATTGATGCCACGCTCCGCGAGCCCACGGTGCGGCAGATGTATCTGCGCCGGCTTCGCACCCTGATGGACACCCTGCTGAACGCCCCCGGAACCCCGGTGGCCCAGCGCTATTTCGAGTCCCGCATTGACGCGCTCGTCACGAGCATGCAGGCGGATGTCACGCTCGACCGGGCCGCATGGGGCAACCCCTATGGGGCCAATCAGGACTTCTTGACCGCGGTGAACATCCTCAAGAACGAGTATCTCACGGTGCGCCGCACCCACTTCTTCCAGACCCACTCGGCCAACGCGGGCGGCATCATCCCACCTGCGCAGAGCCCGACCGCTTCGGTCGTCTTCGGCGATATCGAGCGTTCACCCGCAAGCGGCAACCAAGACGAGGAGTACCTCGCGCTCAACAACCCCGGCTCCACCGCCGTGGATATCAGCGGGTGGCGGCTCACCGGCGACATCGAGCACACCTTCCGCCCCGGAACCGTGATCGCGCCCGGAGGTGTGCTCTACTGCACGCCCGATGTCAACACTTTCCGCGCCCGCACCGTCGGCCCCCGGGGCGGCCAGGGCCTCTTCGTTCAGGGCAACTTCAGCGGGCACCTCGCCTCGCCACCCGCCGAGCTCCGCCTTGAGGACACCACCGGCCGCGTCGTCGCGATCATCGCCCCCTGCCTGACGGACTTCAACGGCGACGGCCTGCGCACCCCCGACGACCTTGACGAATACATCACCTCCTACTTCAGCGAGGTCGCCAGTGAGCGCGACCGCTGCGACTTCAATGGCGATGGTTTCGTTGAACCCGGTGACCTTGACGAGTTCATCACCAGCTTCTTCGATGGCTGCTGAACCCGCACCGGCCAGCCGCGGGCCCACGCACGCCCGTGGCGGCTGCAACCCCCCCTGGTTTGTGTGAACCCCGCTCGATGGGCCCGGGGAGGGTCTTCTGTGGCCCGCAGAAAGGCGCGAAAACCCCTCGCCCGGATTCCCAACAACCTCCTCGGCAGGCGTCCCCGGACTCCCACGACCCCCTCACGACCGCTCGGCCGCGTCAGGGATTCCCGGTCGAACAGTCGGACGCCCAAAGGAGATGGCAATGTTCGGTTTCACTCGCAAGATCGTTCGTATCGGTGCAATCGGGGCTCTCGCCGCGGGCGTTCTGGTCGCGGTCGCGGGCACGGACCGGGCCATGGCCCTTTTCAGCCAGGTCCGTGGTGATGTGAACGGCCAGATCGACCAGATGATCACCGACCCCGTGGCCCTGCGGCACCAGCTCCGCGAACTGGAGGCAACCTACCCCCGCCGCATCGCCCAGGCCGAGGCCGACCTCCGCGAGGTCAAGGCCCAGCTTGGTCAACTCTCGCGCCAGCAGCAAGAGAGTGAACTCGTGGTCGAGATGGCCAGCCGCGATCTGGAGACCCTCCAGGGCCTCATCGCCCAAGCCGAGTCGGCCCAGGCGTCGATCGTGAATGTCTCGCTGAGTGACGAGCTCCCAAGCAAGCGCATCGAGATCGTCTTCGCCGACCAGCGGCTCACCGTGGAGCAGGCCCTCGCCCGCGCCGCCGAGATCAACAACGCCCGCTCCGCCTACAGCGGGCGAGGGACGGACCTTGAGCGCGACATCGGCCACCTGACCAAGCAGGAGCAGCGGCTTTCCAATCTCCTCGGCAAGCTCGGCAGCGAGCGCTCGGAGTTCCAAGTCCAGCTCTTCCAGCTTGACCGCCAGGTGGACGCCATCGCCCGCAACGAACGCATGATCGAGATCCTCGCCAAGCGGCAGCGCTCGATCGATGAGCAGAGCCGCTACAAGTCAGAGACGCTCGACCACCTGCACAGCAAAGTTGCTGACATCCGGGCCCGCCAAGAGGGCGAACTCGCGGCCCTCGCGGCGGGCGAGGACAAGTCGAGCTACGAGCAGAAGGCCAAGATGGTCCTCGATAGCCAGTCGGCCCAGAAGGCCGTGAAGGACGCGGGTGCCCGGACCAGCAAGAGCCGCAAGGGCGAGGTCATCGAGATCCGCGCCCTTCCCGGTGTCAAGGCCCCGACGACCAACGCCGCCGAGCCCAGGACCACCCCCACTCCGGTCGCGACCTCACCCGTCGGCTGACCCTCTGGCCGTCGCGACCATCAACCTTCAACCCCGCGCCCGGCTTCGGCCGGGCGTTTTCGTTTCTATCATCGACCCCATGACGACCACCGCCAGCGCTCCGACCCTTGCCCGTGGGATCCTCGAAGAGATCGTCCCCGCCACCGCCACGCGGACCGGGTATCTCGTCATGAGCATCCCGACGAGCAGTTACCGGATTCACCTCCGCCCCCTTCCTTCGCCGGAGTCGATCAAAGTCCTGCCCGGCAAGCGGCTGGTCGGCGTCATCACCTGCGAGGCCCGGCGCGTGGACATCGTTCACACCGGCGGTCGGCTGCTCGAGCCGGTCATCGGTCGCCCGCGCCGGATTCACGGTTCGGTGGTGGCCCATGGCGAAAGCACGATCACCGTCAACTGCGGCGGCGGCGCGGCGGTGGACAGTGCGGATCTCCCCGTGGTGGTGAAACTCACCGACCCGCGCAACCGGCCGGAGCACTTCCCGCTTGGGACGCTCGTGGCCTTCGACGTGCTCGAAGGCGCGACATTCGAGGCCTGCTGACCAAAGGCCCATGAGGACATTTGGCTCCCCTCGTGCAAACCGTCAGCATGGGGCAATCTGGCGAAACCGCGTATCTCAACGCTCCGGAACAGTGGTCTCGTAGCGGACACCCTCCGGCATCGGCACGGGCACGGCGACGGTGGTGCCGAAAGTGCCGGAAGTCTGCGACATGCTGTCCACCGCGACGAAGGCGGTGAAGGACGAGAGCAGCCCATGCCGCAACGCGGTCTCGCGAACCCGCTCGGGCACAAGATGGACATCGCGATCCGTGGCGTAGTCAGCAAGGTCGGCGATCTTGGCCCGGGCCCAGATGGCCGGGAGCGCGGCATGCGTCCGGGTCGCGTCGAGGGCGATGGTGAACTCGTGCGTGTTATCCCCTTGGCGGCCGCGGACGACGATGCCCTTCCAACCCGCGTCCGCCCCATCGGTGAACCGCCCGTTGATCACCACGGGACGGCCGACGTAGACATCCGGGACGACGCGCGGGAAGAACTCAACGGTCTCGGGCGCGCCCAGCCGCGCTTCAAGCCGCACGTCCGTGAGGGCGGGTCGGCTGATGCGGTCGAAGAACCGATCGATGATGGCGACCGAGTCGTCACCCGCGTTGAGATGGGCGACGCACCCGCGCCCGACCTTCGCCATCGCGTCAAGGAGGTCGCGGTTCGGGGAGGTGCCGACGCCGAACGAGAAGATGCGCGATGCGCCGAGCCGACCGCTGACCTCACTGAGCACCTCCTGCTCGTTGCCGATCAGGCCGTCGGTCAGGAAGCAGACGTACCGGAGCCGGCGTGGGTCGTGGGGGAAAGCGAGCGAGGCACGCAGGCCGTTGATCATGTACGTCCCACCCTCGGCAAAGAGGGACCGAACATGCGTGATCCCGCGTTCCACATTCGCATCGGTCGCGGGCAGGGGCGCCGCGCCAAGCTGTGAGGCGGTCTGCGAGAAGTTGATGATCTGGAACGTGTCGTCGGGCTCGAGCCGGCGCAGGGCACGCTCCGCCGCGGCCACGGCCTGCTCGATCGGCCGCCCCTTCATGCTTCCTGAGCAATCGAGGACGAAGATCATCTCAACGGGGGCGCGCCGGCAGGCGTCCGTGCTCGCCGGGGGGACGATGAGCATGCTGAAGTAGCCGTGCCCGTCCTTGTCGCGGGCCGTCACGATGCCGGTCTTGAGAGCCCCGCCCGCGACGGCGTAGCGAAGAACAAAGTCCTTGTTCGGGAGCGTGTCGCGCGAGCTGAGCGTGACGGTGGCCCGGGCCGGGTTCGCCGGGTCGCGGCGCGTCTCGACAACGTGCGAGGCGCAGTTCACGCCTTCAAGGGCCACGCCCGCGTCGATCTCGACCGTGATGCCGATGTCGTGGCCGCTGCGCTCGCGCGGGCGGAGATAGGCGACCTCGGTCTGCTGGCCGGATGAGCCGGGGGCCGATCCGCGCGCGATGGGGCCGATGCCCGTGTAGCTCGCCGGTGGGTTGAAGCGCGGCGCCACGACCATGGGGAAGACCATCTCAAAGGCGCCATCGACATAGGCGAGCGTGTTGAAGTACGTGATCTCGATATCGATCTGCTTGCCCGGCTCGATGTTCGCGACCTTCTGCGTGAAGATGTTCGGCCGCTCCTGCGTCATGATGGACGCGACGTGCCCCTGGGCCCGGGCCTGTGCGTAGATCTGCTCGGCCTCGGCCCGGTCGCGGATCACCCCGCGGATGGTGCGATCGCCCACTTTCATCAGAAAGTCGCTGACGGCCGCGTTCTCCGGCAGGGGGAAGACATAGACCGCCTCGATCTTGCTCGTGAAGGGGTTCACATACTGCTGCGTCACGTTCACGCTGGCGATGTTGCCGGCGACCGCGGCCTTGACGGCGGTGTGCTTGAGCGGCACGGGCACGGGGCGGGCTTCCCCGGGCATGGTGGTGACAAGCGAGCCGCTCCCCGGGAGTTCGTCATCATCGCGCACAGCCCGAACCACGCGCCCATCCGCGTCCCTGATGGCGTCCGGCGGGCAGGCCTTGGCGATGACCCAGAGTTCTTCGTGCTGACTCGGGAGCGCACCTGCGATCTCCGGATGCCGCACAAACACGCGGCGGGCCCCATCCGGGCTGGGCGCTGGCGCCGCGGCTCCTGCTGCGTCGGCGTCGGCCAGTGCTCGGCGTTCGCCGGCGGCTCTGCGGGACCGGCTGAGGTCCGGCTCGCCCCGCTTCGTGGCGGGCGCATTCGTTACCGCGGCGGGAACTGCGGGCCTGAGCGCGGGCCCACCACCCGACCCTCCACCCGCCGGCTCCGCCGAAGGCGAAAGGGGGGTCGAGCTCGGAGCGGCGGTGGAGAGCCCCTCCTTGAACAGCATGTACATATTCCCCGTTTCCCCCATGCTGGCAGGATCATCGAGTTTGATGCTCCCGACGAAGTTCGTAGCGTCCTTCCGGAGTGCGAACGCTTTCTCGTTGCCGAGAGGTGCGAGATCGCGTGGAGCCACCGGGGTCCCAAAGTGGTGCGCCGGGGGGCTTTGCTCGTTGCTCGCCGCTTGCTGCTCGGCAGGGCGCTCGACCGGCGTGGTCGAGGGACTGTTCGAACACGCAACGATGAGCAGGCACAGGAGCGAACAGGCAACCGTCGCCAGCGCGGTGAGCGCGGCACGACGAGAGACAAGATGCACGATGGACTTCACTTGCGGCCTCCCACGGTGGTGATGGCGGAGAGAGGAATGACGGCCGCATCCGGCGCGGCGGCGGTGATGACGGCGGCGGTGTATTCCGGGTCGATGCGCGGCTCGTCGTTCACCGGCGCGGGGCCGGTGACCAGCATGTGAACGCGGGCAACCCGGAAACGCCCGCTCGGGGCCTTGTCGCTTAAGGTGTATGCCGCGAGGATCACCCGCCCACCTTGGAGCGCGGCGGGGTCATAGAAGGGCGGCTGCATGAACGGGTCCTTTTCGCCCCCCTCGATTCCCACGATCAGGGCCACCGTCCCCTTCGGCGCGCTCGCCTTGACCTCGATCTGGTAGGCCCCGAGCGTGCGGGCTCCACTGTCGACCATGATGTCCACGGTCTCAAACCGCGACGCCAACGGGGCCGCTCCGCCCGAGGCGGGCGCGGGCGCGGTTGAATCGATGCGAGAGAGCGAGGCCCGGCCAGCGACAGCAGCCAGGACGAGGGCCGCGCACACGGCAAGCGGATGGGTGAGGTTCACAGTGCACCTCCAAGAAACGGGAATGGCATTGAGAAGCGATGGTCGTGCGGCACCCGGACCTCGCCCGCCCCGGCGGAGCGGGTCTCCTTCAGCAGCACCGCCGCAGCGGCAATGGCGAGGACATCCTCAGAGTCAACCACGCCGTCGCCATTGAAATCCGGCTGCGCGCCCGCCACCGGCAACGCGCCCCGGCCATCCAGCGCGCGGGCCAGCAGCATGGCATCGACAATGTTCACGGTGCCGTCGGTGTTCAGGTCGCCAACGAGCAGGCGCGGCCCGCCGGTTGTTGAGGGCGGATTCCCGGCGCGCCCCGGGGGTGCCAACCCACTGGGCATGCCCAGCATCGGCTCGCTCGCGGCCGGAGGCACCGCCGCGATGCTCAGAGTCGCTTTCTTCGCGTCCATCACCGTACCGGCCTCTTCTCTCTCTCTCTCGAAGGCAGGTCCCGACTTGTCGGCGGTTGCATCGGCGATGGAGATCGTCCTGCTGCGGCCCGCAGGGAGCATCATGAACACGCCGAGGGCTACCGCGGCGGCCGCCGCGAGGCCACCGGCAGACCGAACGACGATCATCCGCATGCGCCGGCGGCGCAGCCCTTCCATGTGGGCTCGGGCAATGGCGGCGATCCGCTCATCCATCGCCGGGGTAATGACCACCCGCCGCTCATAAAGCGACTGCAGGTCGCGCACCAGTGCAGATGGAAACTGGCCTTCGGGGGTCGAACCCGGGGTCGTTTCCGTGTCAGGTCCCTGGTTGGGGCTTTCGCTTGGCATCAAGCAGTGAAGGGCGGGACTGCCCGCAAGGTTCAAGAGAATCGTGACAATCTTGTGACCCGTACCAGCCCGCCCTGGTTGGCGTATTCTCGGAACCGGGCCTCCCTGATGCCCGCCGGAGTGCGCGCCATGGCCATGCTGATCATCTCAACAAGTCTGAACCCATTGAGCAAGTCGCGCGTGCTGGCCCATGAGGCCGGCCGAATCGCGC
>JBQTIJ010000224.1:0-3331 GCA_052388255.1 Phycisphaerales bacterium | reverse complement strand
CGCGGCGAGATTGCCGTGGAGTACCTGCCATGACTCGCAAGAAGACTGAACCACGAGAAGCAGGCGAGTTCATGGAACAACTGCTGAAGGATCCGGCCTACGTCGCGATGCGTGCTAAGCAGGACGCCGAGAGGGCAGCGATCGACGCCCTCCTCGACGCCGACGAAGCAAGTTTGCTGACTGATCTTCGCGCCGTGGGGGAGCACGTGGACTCGGCGTACCACTATGTGAACAAAACCGACGCCCCTCCCGCGGCGATCCCCGTGCTGGTGAAGCACCTTGACATTCCCCATGACCCGCGGGTTCTGGACGGGATCGTTCGAGCATTGACGGTGAAGCATGCGCGGGGCGCGCCAGCCCGGGCCTTGCTCTCCCGACTGCTCCGGAGCACCGACCCAAAGGAGGAGTTCGTCCGCTGGTCTATCTTGAATGCGCTGACCGTCTGCGGGGACGCGAGCATGATTCCGGCTTTAGAGAAGTTCGATTGGGAGGCGATGATCCCAAGCTATCGCGACCGGATCGTGAAGGAGGCACTCCGCGCCTGCAAGAGGAACAAAGGGCCGTATCCATGACGGAGGCAATACTCCTGCCCTGTGGGTAAAGCCGCCGTGGAACGCCGCACGTCGTCCGCTGCCAGGAGAACGCTGAATGAAGCCCCCACGCGCCAAACGGTACGTCCCGACAACTGGGAGCGCAGTGCTGGACCACTTCGTTCTGGTCACGAAGATAACGTATTCAAGTACCGAGAACGGCACCTCCCCTCGGGCATCAGGTCTGTTCGCAGGACATGCGCGTTACGAGCATGAAGAGCACGATATCCCGCGCGGAACCGGACCGCATCGTCCGATTGAGATTGTCAAGAATGTCTACAACCTCGGTGCCATCTTCTCATACCACGGCGGTCTCGCGATGAGCGAGTTCCTGATGGCCGCGATCGCACCCCATTGCCAGCTCGGTTGGCGCGAACTGAAAATCACCCGTGCGTTCTACCTGCCCTATGGTCACCTCGCGGAGCTCGTTGGCGGCGAATCCATGCCGGACGGTGACGGGTTTGGAAAACCGATCCATGCTCTGTGGGACAAATACAAGTGTGCCGCGCCGGTCGGGCGGTATTTCGAGCCCAGTTGTGAAAGTGGCGCGTTACAGAGAGATCGGTGGAGCCACATGCAAGAACTCTCGGTGCTGTATGATGCGCCTTCGCCTTCGAGCGCTTGGGAGCATGAGGTGTGCGTGTCGCGCGAGATGGTGAACGCATGTGGCATCGTCGCGGGTGCTGGCAGGATCCTTCGTCCAGATGTCTATGAGATTCTTCGACCTTACATCCACCACCCATGGTTCTGGGTGAGTCGATACCTGTACGAGCCGGAGTAGCCGCCACGCAGCGCCCATGCCCACACCCCGCCCCCGGCCAGCGCCCGAGCCGCCACCAGACGTGGTCGGTTCTCCCGTCAACGTCGCCAACTCCGACAGCGCTCAAACGTGTACCGATCGCAGAGACGCGACATGGCGATCCACGACGGAGAGGGCAACCATGTGGGAACGATGGATCCGGAGACGGATGTGATGATCAAGCCAGCACGCCCAGGGCGGAACATCAAGAGGAAGATCGGATGAGTACCAAAGCGAGTGACCATTGCGAGTGCGGTCGACCGCGCTGATACATCCCCGCGCCCCCTGAGCGCCCTGCAAATCCCCCTTCGTTCGGGCCGCAGCGCCGCCGCACCCCACCCGGCCCGCAGCCACACGAGACGAACCATCGAACGCCGAGTGGGGTCGCGTAGAATGCCGCCATGACCCCATCGGGCGCGAGTGATACCGGGTTGAGAGCGCGGCTGCGCGGGGCCGGGCTCCGGGTGACCGGGGTACGGCTGGGGATCATGCGGGTGTTGGCCGCGGCCCGGGTTGGGCTCGATGCTCAGGAGGTCTCGGCAAAGTTGAACTCGAGCACGACGGATCGGGTGACGGTCTACCGCACCCTGAACGCGCTGGTCGAAAAGGGGCTGGCCCATCGGATCGACCCTGGTGATCGGGTCTTTCGGTTTCGGCTCACGGCGGAAGCAGGGCCCGGGAGCGGAGGCGAAAGCCGCGGCGCGAAGGGCGGGATGGCGGAGGGGGCAGGGGGTCCGACCGTTCATGGCGGTGCCGGCGGTGGGCATCCCCACTTTGTGTGCGACGCGTGCGGGGCGGTCGAGTGCCTCGACGATGCGGAGGTGGTGGTCCAGAGCAAACCCGTGGCGACAGCCCGGGCCCGCCGGTACAAGGTGGTCGAGCAGAACGTGACTCTGCACGGTGTCTGCGAAACGTGCGATGAGCATCCGCCCGCACCGGGAGCAGTCAAGAGTGTGCCCGGCGACAAGACCCGACGCGGAAAGGGTCGCGCATGAGCACGAAGCGCCAGCCGATGGCGAGAGGCGCATCACAGGCCGCGGCGGCGCTGGCCCTGAGCGCGTTGGCGTTGGCGGGGTGCGTGAGCAGCACGAACACGCCGGTAATGGTGGATGTCCGCGATGCGGGGACAGGTGCGCCGGTGCCGGGTCTGCGGGTGGTGCTCTCGACCCCGGAGCCGTTTCATCCCCTGCGGTTTCCGGATGACTACCTGAAATCAAACCGCGCGGATCGACAGGCGATGACCACAGGCGTGGGTGGGTCAGTGGTGTTTGGCGTCCCCGGTCCGGGGCCGGTCGAGTTCATCTTCCTCTGCCCGATCCCGCCCGAACGAGCCGGATGGGGTCTTGATTCGCTCTGCTTCGATGATCTGCCGATCGCGGCTGGGCCTGTGGATTGGGTGCGCCTGCCCCGTGGCAGCGGCAAGGAGCAGCCGGGCGCGATTGAGGTGCGGTTCCGAGCGCCCGCCGAGTGAGCGAGCACGGAGCGCTGGCGAGGAGCCAGAGGGGAACGTGCCCGAAAGGAGTTGAACCTTTAACCTCTGCCTTCGGAGGGCAGCGCTCTATCCAGTTGAGCTACGGGCACAGAAACCGAAACAGGTTTTTCCGAGCCCGATGCTACGATCCGTGCCTCCCATTGGCAACGTCGGTGGCGAAGCGTTTGCGCACCAATGCACGTGGGGTTGGCCGTCTTGACGAGGTCTGACGCCTGACAAGAGTCCCGCCAGCGGGACGGGGCTCGTATTGCCATGTCGTCACCTGCTCTGACATCAGAACCGCCTTCAGAGACCGGGCGGGGAACGGGTGACCACCACACGGCTTCGGCACGATCCTGGCCGTCGTCGCTGTGGGCGGTGCTGGTCTTCACTTTCCTGAACTCGATCGGATCCGCGATCATCTACTCGGGGATCTTCTTCCTTGCGGAGTTCCGCTATGGGTTCACGACC
>JBQTIJ010000223.1:0-6484 GCA_052388255.1 Phycisphaerales bacterium | reverse complement strand
AGCCGAAGGGACCGGAGGCACGGCGCTGCGTGAGCAGAGAGAGCTCAACTGCCCGCAGAAACTCGTACTCACGGATCGCGCCATCACCACCGGCGAACGCCCCGGGCCCCCCACTGCCGCGCCGAAGGCCAAAGCGCCGCAACCGGACCGGGTAGCGGCGTTCGAGGACTTCCGCATCGGTGATGCGCGTGTTGGTCATGTGCGTGTGGACCGCGCTGGTGCCGGCGTAGCCGAGCCCGGCGCCGCTGCCGCCACAGACGGTCTCGTAGTAGCCGAACGTGGCATCACCGAAGATGACGTTGTTCATGGTTCCCTGGCTGGCGGCCGCGAGCCCGAGGGCCTTGATGAGCACGTCCACCACGCGCTGGCTGGTCTCGACATTCCCCGCGCAGACGGGCGGGCAGCGGTCGGGGTCCGGGGCGAAGGGCGGGTTCAGCATTCCGGAAGGAATGACCAACTCCACGCGCCGCATGAGGCCCTCGTTCAGCGGCACGGCATCCACCAGCATGGTGCGCAGCACATACATGACCGCGCTCCGCACCACGCCCGCCGGGGCGTTGAAGTTGCCCCGGTGAACCGGCGCCGATCCTGAAAAATCGACCTTCACTCGGCCGTCGCGGATGATGATGGCCACGGTGATTGGCGATCCGTCATCGAGCGACTCCGCGGCGTGGAGCGTGGCCCCTTCGCGCGCGGCGAGCGCCTGCGCGAGGAGCGCTTCGGCCCGGTCCTTGAGCGCGGCCATGGAGGCGGTGAGCGCCCCGCCTGCCAGCGCTTGCAGCGCCAGCAACCCCTGCCCACCGCGCCGGTTGGCGGCAACCTGGGCCGCGAGGTCCGCAAGGTTTTCGGCCGGGCGACGCGAGGGGTGCGGGCCTGAGCGCAGCAGATTGTCAACGTCGGCGAAGGCGTCTACGCCCGCACGGACAAGGTGCATCGGCGGGATCACCACGCCCTCTTCCGCGAGCGAGCGTGCGCTCGGGGGCATCGAGCCGGGACGGATGCCACCGATCTCCGCATGGTGTGCGCGATTGGCGACATAGCCGACGAGTTCTCCCCCAGTCGTGTGGACAGGCGTGATGACCGTGACATCGGGAAGATGCGAGCCGCCGAACGCCGGGTGGTTGGTCACGGCCACATCGCCGGGACGGAGTTCGAGCGCGGTACACACGGCACGCACGGTGACGCCGAGGGCACCAAGGTGTACTGGCAAGTGGGGCGCGTTCACGATCAACTCGCCCTCGCGATCAAGGACGGCGCACGAGAAGTCCAGCCGTTCCTTCACGTTGGTCGAGAGCGCAACGCGGCGGAGCGTCTCGCCCATGTCCGTCGCGAGACCGGCGATGCGGGCCGCAAGGAGTTCGAAGGCCGGGGGGGAGATCGCCCGCGTTCGCCCGCCGGTCGCCACCACCATACGCCGAAGATGCAGCGCGCCGTGTTCATCTGGAGCGCCTTCCCAACCGTCACGGATGACCGTACACCCGTGCGCCTCACTCACGATCATCGGCCCGCGCACTGACTCACCGTGCGCGATCGCGCTGCGCCGCCGGACGGGGCCTAAAGCCGTGGTCGCGGGCGGCGGGTCCGTTGCTGTTGTGCTCCGGTTGCTCGTGGCGGTTGTGGGCACTGCTTCGCGCCCCGCGATGGTGGCGACGGCGCGCAGCGCGACCACTTCCAGCGGTCGATCGCCGGGCCGATGACCAAACTCTGCGCTGAAGCGTTCGTTGAACGCAGCCCGGAGATCGGCAGCGTGCCAGGGGCCCTCGGGCACCGGCACTGTGAGGGCCGCGTCCATGCCCTCGCGCCGGATCTCAAGTAGCACGCGGCACGCGCCGCCCCGGCGTGAACCCTCATCCCCTGCTGGTGCCGACCCGCCCGCCTCTGATCTTGCCCGCTCGACCGCTTCGCGCGACACTTGCTCCACAGCATCGTGCAGCCACGGGGCGTCGTCATCGAGCGTTCGCAGCAACTGACGGTGCGCGAGACCCTCGAACTCCGCGGCCAGCAACCCTCGGGCAGAGAGCAGGCCGACGTCCGCCGGGATCAGTATGTGCGACATCCCGAGTGCCTCGGCGACCCCGCAGGCGTGCTGACCACCCGCTCCGCCAAAGGCGACCAGCGTCAGCGGGCACGGGTCAAACCCGCGCTGTACGGAGATCGTCCGAATCGCCGCGGCCATCGTCTCGTCCGCAAGGTCGAGCAAGCGCTCCAGCACGTTCGTGACCGTCAACTCCGGCTCCCTCTGCCGACGGGCCGCGTTGACCATCGCGGCCAGTGCATCCGCCGCGGCACGGGCGGGGGCGGGGTGGATGGGTATCGCGAACTGATCGGGCGCGAGGCGACCGAGCAGGAGGTTGCAGTCGGTGACGGTCAACGGTCCGCCCGCGCCATAGCACGCGGGGCCGGGCACAGCCCCGGCGCTGCGTGGGCCGACCGTGAGCCCTGAGGCCGGATCAAAGCCGCAGATCGAACCGCCACCCGCCGCCACACTCTCGACGGCCACGGCGGGGGCGCTGATCTGGGCATCGGCCACGCGATG
Source organism: Phycisphaerales bacterium (assembly GCA_052388255.1). GTDB lineage: Bacteria > Planctomycetota > Phycisphaerae > Phycisphaerales > UBA1924 > JAEUIX01. The sequence continues at coordinate 3,948 of JBQTIJ010000223.1, read as the reverse complement.
CTCAAAGACATACTCGATCCGCGGCATGGCCCGGTCGTCGGCTTCGCAGCGGGCAACGTCCGTGCTGGTGCCGCCCATGTCAAAGGTGATGACTCGGTGCACGCCCGATCGGGCAGCCGCGGCGACTGCGCCCATCACGCCCCCGGCGGGGCCGGAAAAGAGCATGTCCTTGGGACGGATGGTGGTGATGCGCGAAAGACCGCCCGCGGAGGTCAGCACATGGGCCGCCGGGGTCGTCTGACCCGGCGTGGCCTGCTGCGGGTCTGCTCCCGTCATGGCGCGGCCCACAGCATCGAGATATGCGCCAATGACCGGCGCCAGCGCGGCGTTGACCGCGACGGTCCGGGCCCGGCGGAGCAGCCCGATCTCCGGGCACGCCTCCGAGGAGAGCGAGACATGCTCAGCCCCCGCCGCTCGCAGCGCCTGCGCGACGGCACGCTCGTGGGCCGGATTTACATCAGCGTGCAGGAGCGCGACCGCGAAGGACCGGCACCCATCGCGCACCAGCCGCGCGGCGTGAGCCGCCACGGTTGCTGTGTCGAGCGGTTCGATCTCTGTCCCCGTAGCATCGAGGCGGCCCGGGCACTCGATCGTCCACGCCGGGATCGGGGGAGGCCGATCGATCCTGAGCGCGAAGATCTCCGGCCGCGCCTGCGTGCCGATCTCGAGGAGATCGCCAAACCCGGCCGTGAGCACGATTGCGCACGGCGCCATGGCGCGGGTCAGGAGGGCGTTGGTGGCGCGCGTCGTTGCGAGGCGGAGCCCGCAGCGCGGCAGGGGCTCCCCCCGTGGGGTGCGGGTGAGCACCCGGGCGGCAAGGACCGGCGCATCTTCACCAAAGTCGATCTCGAGCACGCGCCCGAGGGCCGCGGGTGGAGGGGCGACTTCCGCGCCCGCCCCCCCCAGACGCACCTGCCACGTATCGCCCAGTCGCCGCTCGGCCGCGATGGTCCCGAGTACGCGGCCGCCGAGCTCGCGCACCATCGCGCCGGTCGCGAGGCCGGCGAGTTCGCAGCCGCCTTCGAGCGTGAGCCACTGCCCTTCGGCGGTGCCTCGGAGTGTGACACGAACACACCCCGAGGAGAGCACCTTGGCGCGATGCACCTCGCCCGAGGGCGCGATGCCGAGGGCGTCGGTGAACGTTCCGCCCGTTTCGATGGCCAGTTCCCACGCGGGGTGCATGCACAAAGGTATTGGCGGTGACGGCGGGGCGGGCTCTCGGATAGCATGCCCACGTTCCGCTTCTCCGGAGGTTTGACCATGCCCCGCACCGCCTTTGCCTCGCTCCTTGCCGTCGTCATGCTTGCCTGCTCCCCGGCGCTCGGAGCGAGCGAGGAGATGAGGGGTCGCGCGCCCGCGACCATCGGCAGCGCCGACGACGCCAAACGGCTGTCATGGTGGACCGAGGCCCGGCTGGGCATGTTCATTCACTGGGGGCTCTACGCGATTCCCGCGGGCCGGTGGGGAGAGGCGACCGGGCACGGCGAGTGGATTCGGGACTCCGCGAAGATCCCTTTGGCCGAGTACGACGGCCTCGTCAAGCAGTTCAACCCGGTGAAGTTCAACGCTGAGGAGATCGTTCTGGCCGCAAAGAACGCTGGCATGGGCTACATCACAATCACCACCAAGCACCATGACGGCTTCTGCCTCTTCGACACCGCCACGACCGACTTTGACGTGATGAGCACGCCTTTCAAGCGGGACATCATGAAGGAGATGGCCGATGCCTGCCGCCGTCACGGGCTGCGCATCTGCTGGTACTACTCGATCATGGACTGGCACCACCCGGATTACCTGCCGCGCCGGCCTTGGGAGACAGACCGGCCGACCAAAGGCGCGGACTTTGATCGATACATCCAGTACATGAAAGCGCAGCTCCGTGAACTGCTGACCAACTACGGCGAGATCGGCGTGCTCTGGTTTGATGGACAATGGGAGGGGAGCTGGAACGACGAGCGTGGGGCGGATCTTCAGGCCTTTGTGCGCCAGCTCCAGCCGAGCATCATCATCAACAGCCGCGTCGGACGGGGTGGAGGTTCGTACGGCCTCGACGGTGCACGGCTGGGGGACTATTCGACCCCTGAGCAGTTCATCCCCGAGACTACCCCCGCGGGGCCGTGGGAGACCTGCATGACGATGAACGACCATTGGGGCTACAACGCGAAGGACATGAACTTCAAGCCCGCGCGCACGCTCATCCGCAACACCGTGGACATCGCAAGCAAGGGCGGGAACTTCCTTCTCAATATCGGCCCCACCGCGCTCGGGGAGATTCCTGCGGTGAGTGTCGAACGCCTGGAGCGCCTTGGTGGATGGATGCGGCAGCATGGCGAGGCCGTGCGCGGGACATCGGCCAGCCCCTTCCCCACGTCCTTCCCCTGGGGGCGCTGCACACAGCGGGCCCACCCCGTGGGCGGCGGGCCGGGCACGCGGCTTTTTCTCACCATCCTTGAGCCGCCAACATCGGGCGTGCTTGTTCTCCCCGGGTTGCTGAACACGCCCGCTGGGGCGGCATTGATCGGCGATGGCGAGCCGCACGTGCTCTCCGCAAGCGTGGTCGATGGGGGCGTCTCGATCACGCTCCCCGGGAGCGGGGCAGGGCTTGAGGATCGCGTAGTCACGCTTGACCTGCCGGGTGTTCCGGATGTCGCGCTCCCGCCCTTCGTTGAGGCTCCGAGCGCCATCTTCATCGACACGCTCTCCGTGCGCATCGGCTCCGCACAGGCCGGGGTGGACGTGCGTTACACGCTCGATGGATCCACCCCCGGCCCGGCTTCGCCCCTCGCCGCGCCGGGGACACCGGTGGAACTTCGCGCCTCCGCCAAGGTGCGGGCCCGGTCGTTCCGTGGGTCGCGCGCCATCAGCCCGCTCACCGACGCGGAGTTTCAGAGAGTCACAGCCCGCCCGGCGGCGCCGGTAGCGGTCCGCTCGCCCGGCCTGCGGTACGAGGCCTTCACCACCGAGCGCGACATCCAGAGTGTTCGAGAACTCGTGACCCCGGTCTCTCGCGGCATCACCCCGGCGTTTGACCTCGCCCGCCGTCCGCGCGATCGCAACTTTGGCATGCGGTTCACCGGATTCGTGACGGTCCCGAGCGACGGGGTCTACCGATTTTTCACCACCTCCGATGACGGCAGCACGCTCCACATCGGTGACACGCTGGTAGTCGACAACGACAAGCCGCACTCGGCCGAGGAGCGCTCCGGTGTCGTGGCCCTCGCCCGGGGTGCCCACCCGATTACGGTCACGTTCTTTGAGAACTGGGGCGGGTACGACCTCAAGGTCGGCTGGTCCGGCCCGGGTGTCGAGCGCGGGCGCATTCCTGCCTCCGCCCTCTCGCTCGACCCGTGAACCGGTTGCCATGTTCGCAACCCCTACGCTCGGACCTATGACCACGCGACCCGCCCGCGGGCCCTTTGTCTTGATCGTTCGTGACGGTTGGGGCGAGAACCCCAACCCCGCCCACGACGCTTTCAACGCCGTGAAACTGGCGCGCACACCGATCGACGCCGCGCTCAAGCGTGAGTGGCCCTGGACCTTCGTGCGCACGTGCGGGCCGGATGTCGGCGTGCCCAGCGACCAGACGGGCAACAGCGAGGTGGGCCACCAGAACATCGGTGCCGGCCGGATTGTGGACCAAGAGGTCTTGCGCGTCAGCAAGGCCTGTTCCACGGGCGCGATTGCCGATATCCCCGCCGTGCGCGACGGCATGCTCAGGGCCCGCGACACGGGGCGCACGCTCCACCTCATGGGCATCGCCTCAGAGGCGGGCGTACACGGGCGGCTCTCGCACATGTATGCCCTTCTCCGCGCGGCCAAGCGCCACGGCCCTGCCGCCGATTCCGTCGCCGTCCACCTCTTCACCGACGGGCGCGACACGCCCCCAACCTCCGGGCGCGGCTTCATCGCCGAGGTGGAGCGCGAGATCGCGGCCATCGGCGTGGGACG
>JBQTIJ010000222.1:0-8089 GCA_052388255.1 Phycisphaerales bacterium | reverse complement strand
CGCACTCATAGTGGCGCTTGCCCATGAGGAACTCAAGGAAGAGCGGCGACTGGTTGAACTTCCACTTCTTCTTGCGGTTGGAGAGGAGCATGCGGAAGAAGTCGGTCGTCTTCGTGCGCTCCTGCATGAAGCTCTTCTGGTCGGGGGCCTTTGGGTAGGCGTAGCCGGGGCTGACCATCATCCCCTCAACACCGAGGGCCATCATCTCATCGAAGAAGGCGCGGACGGAGTTGGGATCGGCCCCGTCGAAGAGCGTGGTGTTGGTGGTGACGCGGAAGCCGCGTTCGACGGCGAGCTTGATCCCGGCGAGGGCGGTCTGGAAGGTGCCCTCGCGGCAGACGGCGAAGTCGTGATGTTCTTCCTGCCCGTCCATGTGGACGGAGAAACTGAGGTACTTGCTCGGCTTGAACCTGCCGGCCTCGAGTTTCTCCTTGAGGAGGAGGGCATTGGTACACATGTAGACGTACTTGCCCCGGGCGACCAGACCCTCGACGATCTCGACGATCTGCGGGTGAAGAAGGGGCTCGCCGCCGGGGATGGCGACCATGGGCGCCTTGCACTCATCGGCGGCTTTGAAGCACTCCTCAGGGGAGAGGTTGCGCTTAAGGATGTGGGGCGGATACTGAATCTTGCCGCAGCCGGCGCAGGCAAGGTTGCAGCGGAAGAGGGGCTCGAGCATCAAGGTGAGGGCGTAGCGCTTGTTGCCCCGGAGCTTCTGCCCGAGGATGTAGGTCGCGACCGTCCACATCTGAGAAATGGGTACTGGCATGTGAGGGATGAGGGTAGGTGGGCCTCAGTCGGGTTCCCCGGCTCGGAAGACGGCGACGACGTCCGAAACGGGGATGACAAAGAGCCGCGCATCGCCCTCGAACTCGACGGGGATCGCGTTCTTGGGGTTGAAGAGAACGCGGTCGTACTTCTTGATCGGGTAGTTGTCGTCGCGGTCTACCTTGGTGGAGATGGCGACGATCCGACCGGCAAGGGTGGGGATCTCGATTTTGTCGGGGAGGTGGATCCCTTGCTTGGTCTGTTTGCGGTCGGCGTCCTTGCGGATGAGAACGCGATCGCCGATCGGTTCAACGACCTCGAGCTTGGGGGCGGCCTTGCGTGATGAGTCCTCTGCCATGGAGAGAGAGGGTACGCGGGGCGGGGTCAGGATTCGGCGTCAAGGCCAAGGTCAAGCCATGTCGCGCCGTGGGTGAGGGTGCCGAGACTGATACGGTCAACGCCCGTCTCGGCGACGGCCCGGAGGTTCTCGCGTGTAATGCCGCCGCTGGCCTCAAGTTCAATGCGGAGGCCCGCGGCTTGCCGGAGGGCGACGGCCTGGCGGAGTTCGGCGGGGTGCATGTTGTCGAGCAGGATGATGCCGGCCCCGCAACCGCCGCCTTCAAGGATGGCGCGGAACTGGTCGAGCGTGTCTACTTCAACTTCCACGAACCGCAGGCCGCCCGGGCCTGCTTCATCAAGGGCGCGGGAGACGGCGCGACGGACGAAACGGGCGAGGTCCGCGAGGGGGACACCGCTGAGGTGGTTGTCCTTGATGAGCGCGGCATCAAAGAGCCCGAGCCGGTGGCAGCGACCGCCGCCGCAGCGGACGGCGTACTTCTCGAGGACACGCAGGCCGGGGGTGGTCTTGCGGGTGTCGAAGACGGCGGCGGGAGTACCAGCAACGAGGGCGGCGAACTCGGCGGTGTGGGTGGCGATTCCAGAAAGGCGCCCGAGGGTGTTCAGAAGAGTGCGCTCAAGGCCGAGGATGGCGCGCTGGTTGCCTTTGAGGGTGCCGAGGGTCTGGCCGGGCGCGGCGGTCTGGCCGTCATGGGCGGCGGGGGTGAAGTCCACATCGGCCCGGAAGGCGTGCAGGAGATCGTCCACAGCGGCGAGCCCGGCGATGGTGCCGGCGCGGCGGGCGACGACGCGGGCGGTGGTGCGCCGAGTCTCGCTGGCGACGGTGGCGAGTGAGGTGACATCGCCGCGGGCGCAGGCGCGTTCGCCGCCTTCGGGGGCGAGGTCTTCATCGCGGGCGAGTTCAAAGAGGCGGGTGACGAGGCCGCTGGAGCGGAGATGGGCGTACAGGTCCGGCAGGGCGAGGGCGTTGAGGTCGATGGTCATGGTGCGGGTTCCGAGAGTCGGGGGCGAGCGGCGCGCTGGGGGCGCTCTGGCCGTGCGGCGGCTTTGCTGCGGCGCGGCGGCCTGATGGGATCAGCGACGGCGCGGGCGAGGGTTCCACTTTCGATCAGCAGTATGGTGCAGAGGGCGTTGCCGATGCGGTCGGCAATGGGGAAGCGTTCTTGCAAGGGAGAGCGGGTGACGAGGCCACGATCGACGCAGCGGGAGATCAGGACGGCGAGGTCATGATCGGCAACGGCGGGCTCGGCGGCGAAGTGGACGAGGAGGGCTGCGCCGTGCTCGATGGCGGGGTCGGTGGCGAGTTTGCGGAGGTCGGCGGTGAGGCCGCGGAGGAGTTCGGAGGCGTAGGTGCGGTTGGGGCCGGGGACACCGTCGGCATAGGCGAACTGGCCGACGCATTTGACCTCTAGATAGAAAGCGTCCTCAGGGCGTATGGTGGTTGGTGCAGGCGCGGCGGTGGTGTCTTGGCAACCTGCAAAGAGGGTCTGGGCGGCAGCGGCGGCGGAACGCGCGGTGTCGAGAGGGTCGGCGAGGGTGAGGCCGGGGGCGGGGAGAAGGACCAGATCACAGCGGGCCCGCTGCGAATCGGCGGGCAGGGGGCGGCGGGCCTGGGCGCGCTTCGACCGGCGGAGGGCGCGGCGCCACTCGGCGGGGTAGGGCTGCTCGCGGAGCACGCCGAGGCCGGCGCGGGCGAGGCCGGTGGCGAGGAGGGGGTGGAGCTCAAGTTCCGCGAGGCCGTCGAGGCCACGGATGGCCTGTTCTGTGCGGGCCCGGGCCTCGGCCGCGCGGAGCGCATCGAGCGTTCCGGCGAGGACGAGGTGCGGGTTCCACATGGGCTGAGCGTAGCGGGCGCGGGGTGGGAAAGGGCCATTGAAAAAGGGCCCGGGATTGCTCCCGGGCCCTTGGTCATGTCAATGTGTCCCTGGAGGTGTCCGGGACTTGAGACAGGGTCTTACGGGCAACCCTCGAAGAAGGCGGTGATGAACTCGTCGAGGTCACCGGGCTCAACGATGCCGTCGTTGTTGAAGTCGCAGAGGTCGCGCTCAACATCGATATCGCTGAAGAAGAAGGTGATGAACTCGTCGAGGTCACCGGGCTCGGTGATGCCGTCGTTGTTGAAGTCACGACCGCAGTCACAGGAGGTGCCGTTGCCGGCGTAGGAGCCGCCGAGGTTCATACAGGCGGCCTCGGTGACGGTGGTGCAGACCATGTTGGCGTCGGTGCAGGCGCCACGGGGGTCGGGCGTGGTGCGGAAGTTGACCGCGACGGTCAGGTTGGAACCAGAGTCCGAGCGGATCTGGAAGCGGGTGACATCAAGCTCGACGTTGGCGAGGGCCACGGCGATGAAGTAGGAGCCCATTCCGATGGGGCCGTCCTGGCCGGAGTAGGGGAGACCGTTGCCCTCAGCGGGGAACACGGGGCGGCCGACGCCGCCGAAGGCGAGCTGAGCGCCGAGGCCGGGGCCTGAGTCATCGTCGGCGGAGACGAGGGTGCCATCCTCGTTGAAGACCGCGAAGACGGGGTCGGCGGCCGAGAGGGAGCCGATGGAGTCGATATCGAGCCACTTGGTCAGGTCGGTATCGTCGGCGTTGTAGTCGAGTGTGAACTTGAGCCAGAGGATGCTGGAGTTGCCAGCAGTGACCGAGGCAGTGCGAGCAATGCCGTGGGCCGAGCCAGCCTCGTCGCCACGGGGGAGAACGCCGAGGTCGTTGCCAGCGAGGATCGTGGGCTGCGCGGCATCACCGAGCGTGCAGTTGCCCGCGGAGTTGAGGTTGTGGTCGAAGCTGAGGGTGACATCACCGTTGCTGCCGAGGCCGGTGTTGAGCGTGCTGACGTTGAAGGACCCGCCGAAGCCAGCGGTGCCAGCGGCGACAGCGAGATAGAGAAGGTCACCGTCGGCGCCGTCAAGGATGGCGATGTCGCCGTTGCGACCATCCTTGTCGTTGCCGTCACCATCAGGCCCGCGGCGACCGGCGCCGAAGGTCAGAAGCGCGTCGCTGCCGGGGCCGGAGTCACGGTCGAAGGCAATGACCTGGCCGAGGACGTTGTAGAGGCCGATGGCCGAGTCCACGTTGAAGAAGTTGGGATCGGTGCAGCGGATGTCAAGGAAGGTCTGAGCCGCGAGCGAGACGGGGCCGGGGAGGCGGATCGAGAACCAGTTGAGCGACCCGCTTGCCGGTGGGTCGGGGATCGAGTTGGTGATGGCGACGATCTGATCCGAGGGGGCATCGCTGCCACCCTCAACGCACGCGAGCGTGCCGAGATCAGTCACTGGCGTCGGGGCGAGGGGGTTGGGAGCATCGCCGCTGAGGGAGATGGCGAAGTGCTGGATGACGCCGGTGGCCGTGTTGGTCTGGGGGCCACGGAACTTTTCGATGGCGCCAGCCGCGGCGGAGGCCGCGAGGGTGCCGTTGAAGGTGCCGTCAAGGTTGTTGTCACGGCCCAAGTCGAGGGTGCTCGACCCGACCGAGAGGTTGTTCATGATCGCCGGGAAGACGATCTGAGTGCTCTGGGGCTGACCCACGGGGTTCTGGCCCTGGGGGGGGAAGCCGGCGACCTGGCCACGGGCGGGGAAGAACATGGAGTTGGCGAGCACATCCGGATCCTCGCCGGGGCGGATGAAGCGGACGCGGACCGCGGCAGAGCTCTCGTTGAAGGCGACCGCGCCAGCCACGACGCCGAAGTTGATGCTGTAGATGAAGTCGGTGAGTTCATCACGGTGCAGGTAGGTGGCGCGACCGATGCGGTCGCCGACGAGCATGCCGGGCTGCATCGGGTCACCGGCCAGGAAGGGACGGTTGTAGTCGAGCTGCGTGCCGTCATAGAAATCGAAGACGACGTCCAAGCTCATGTTGACACCGGCGAACGTGGCCGTCGACGTGAAGTTGGAGAACTGGGCGACGAACTCGATGGCCGTGAGGCCGCGGGGACCGGCGAAGGGCATGCCGTTCACCACAGAGCCCCAGGGGCCGGGGGAGAAGTTGAGGTCATCGACCATGTTCAGCGCGCCGCCACCAAGGATGTTGCCCTGGTTGCTGGCGAACGGGAACGGGTCGGTGGTGTTGTCGTAGGTCCGGGTGATGATCTCGCGCGTTCCGTCAAGATGGTTGATCTTGCGGAAGGGGAGCGTCATCGGCTGGTCGTCCATCACTTGCGCGACGGCAGAACCGGCGAGACCCATCAAAACGAGTGCGGGAAGAATGTACTTCTGAGCCATTGCTATTACCTCCTCAGCAGGAAAACGATTGGACCGACATGACCGTACTTGAACATCTACCACAGATTCCGCCCGCTGTCAACTGAAATGCCCACCAGCATGGGTGGTTCGACTCAGGTTCGGCGAATGGAATCGCAGGGTTTTCACTTATTGGCCGTTGGATGCCCGCCGGCGTTCGCCGGAGGCCTCAATACCGTCACCACCGAAACAACCAGCCGAGCCGCCGGTACCAAGAACTTGCTTCGGGGGCCAACGACTGGACCCAAACCCGCGTCAGGAAGGATCATCCTGAGGCGTCCGGGGTCGATGGGCTTAACGGCCGGGAATCCGGCCGGTTGCAGCCCTTCGAAACCAATGTACCGCAAATCTGGGCGGAGAGCAATGGGGTTCTGACAATTTCGGGCCGCTTGCTTGGTCAGCGGCCACAGCCGCCCTTGCCGCAAGCACACCCGCCGCGATGACCGCCGCTGGGGCTTGGCCTTGCGGCACCGGCGCTCCCCCCACCCCCACCCCCACCCCCACCCCCCTGGGCTGCGAAGGTGGACAGTTTTCGCACGAAGGTGCGGCCCTTGCCGTCGGGATCTGGGAGGGGCTTGTCGGCATCGGCCATGGCGCGGAGGGCCTCGATGATGGTCTGGTCCTCGAGGGCGACATACTCGTAGATCGGCATGGGAAACGGTATCCTGTCCGGGGCATCCAAAGGCGGGGCCGACAAGGCCGAGCGGCTGACAAGGGCGGGGGCATGGCAAGGAGCATCTCATGGAATTCGATGGACTACACGTAGTGGTGACGGGTGGGACGGGGGCTTTGGGGTCGGCGGTGGTGCGGCGGATTGTGGAACAAGGGGGAAACTGCCATGTGCCGTGTGTGGACGCTGCGGAACTCGACCGGTTTGAACTGGCCGAGCATCCGCGGGTGCGGGTGACGATGGGCGGGGAGTTGCGCGAGGAATCGACGGTGAGCGCGTTCTACGCGGGGCTGCCTTCACTGTGGGCATCGATCCACTGTGCGGGAGGATTTGCGATGTCGAACATCGGGGAGACGACGCTCTCGATGTTTCTTGAGATGTTCGATACGAACGCGGTGTCGTGCTTCTTGTGCTGTCGCGAGGCGGTGCGGAGGATGCGGAGTGTGACGGCCCCTGCACCTGCGGCTTCGAACTCGCCGGGGGGCGGGGTGCGGGCGCACCGGGGGAGGATCGTGAATGTGAGCGCGCGGCCAGCGGTTGAGCCGCGGATGGGGGCGGGGATGATCCCCTATGCGGTGAGCAAATCGGCGGTGGCGGCGTTCACGCAGGGGCTGGCGCAGGAGGTGATCGGGGAGGGGATCTTGGTGAACGCGGTGATGCCGTCGATCATGGATACGCGGGCGAACCGGCGGGCGATGCCGCAGGCAGACTTCAGCACGTGGGCGACGCTTGATGAGGTGGCGGCGACGATCTGCTACCTGGCCTCGCCGGGGAATGGGGCGACGCGGGGCGGGCTGGTTCCGGTGTATGGGGGGGCGTGAGGTTTTGGCGCAGAAGGCGGGCGGGCGGGATCAGCCGTTGCGCTTGGCGAAGTCGCGGATGAGGTGCGCGAGGGCCTCGCAGCCGGCGCGGGGGAAGGCGTTGTAGGTGCTGGCGCGCATGCCGCCGGTGGAGCGGTGGCCCTTGAGGCCGTCCATGCCCGCGGCTTTGGCTTCGGCCATGAACTTGTCGTCGAGGGCGTCTCCGCCCTTGGCGCGGAAGGTGATGTTCATGAGGGAGCGGTCTTCGGTGCGGGCGTGGCACTGCCAGAAGCCAGCGCACTCGTCGAGGGCGGAGTAGATGAGCCCGGCCTTTTCCTTGTTGGCTGCGGCGAGTTTGGCGACGCCGCCCTCTGATTTGATCCACTTGGCCATGAGGCCGACGGTGTAGATGGCGAAGTGGGGCGGGGTGTTGGGGCGGCTTTCGTCCTTGGCGAAGGTGCCGTACTGCACCATGCGAGGGATGCCCTTGTTGGCGGAGGCGATGAGGTCATCGCGGATGAAGACGAAGGTGGCACCGGTGGTGCCCATGTTCTTCTGGGCTCCGCCATAAAGGACACCGAAGCGGCTGATATCGAGGGGATAGGAGAAGATGTCGCTGGAGGCGTCACAGACCAGGGGGACACCGGCGGGGACCTTGGGGACGCGGTGGAACTGGGTGCCATAGATGGTGTTGTTGCTCGTCATGTGGACGTAGGCGGGCTTGGCCGAGTAGTTGAGGTCGGCGTCGGTAGGGATGTAGTTGTGCTTCTTGTCGGCGGAGTTGGCGGCGACGTGGATTGTGCCGGATGGGTTGTGGGCGGCGCAATACTGCTGGGCGTCTTTGACGGTGGACTCGGCCCAGTAGCCGGTGACGAGGTAATCGGCGGTGCCGCCCTGGGGGAGGAGGTTGGCGGGGACGATCCAGTTCTGGCCGGTGGCGCCGCCGGTCATGAAGAGGACTTTGTAGTTGGCGGGGACGTTGCCGATCTCTCGGATGTCCTGATCGACTTCAGCGACGATCTGGTCGTAGTGCTTGGCGCGGTGGCTGTGCTCAAGGATGCCCATGCCCGAGCCCTTGTAATCCCAGATGTCCTGCTGGATCTGGCGGAGGACGTCTTCAGGAAGGACGCTGGGGCCTGCGCCGAAGTTGAAGGCGCGTCCGGAGGCGGAGCGACCGGTGGTCTTGGCGGAGGGGGCGGCTGCTGCGGTGGTCATGGTGGGTGTCCTTCTAAGCGGCGTTCGTCCTCGATTATTGCG
>JBQTIJ010000221.1:0-10152 GCA_052388255.1 Phycisphaerales bacterium | reverse complement strand
TCCCCTGGGCCTTCTACGTCAAGCCCTTCCTCCTCCGTCGCCGCAAACGCCTCATCCAGCAGGACCTCCTCGAAAAGGCCCGCCGGGGCGAACTCGCCCCCGAACTCGCCGAGCGCATCGAGCGCCTCGCCGGTGGTGGGGGCAGCAGTGGTGGCGGCGGCGCAGACCCGCGCGAGAACGGCCCTGCCAACGGTGCCGATTCATCCTCCAGCCCCAAGGTCCGCGTCATCGCCGCCCAACCTTCCGCCCGCAACGGCCACGCCGGCGCGGCTCACAAGTCCGGAGACCACCCGTGAAGACTCTTTCACTCATCGCGCTCCTCTTGGTGACGCTTCTGTGCGCCCCGGCCTCACGCGCCCAAGGCCCGGAAGGCAACACCCACCCCCAGACCAAGATGCTCGCCCGGGCCGGGGCCACCAATCCCTTCGGCCCCCCCGCGCGCGAGACCGTGAACGTCGACGCCAAGTACGACTTCTCCCGTCGCCTTGACCTCACCCCCCTGAAAGACCTTGCCGTCTTCGACCGCGGCCGCGTCAAGATCCTCAACACCCTCGCCCGCGAGACGGTCGCGCAGATGTGCGCCCGCAAAAACTACCTTGACTTCCGCCCCAGAAAGACCGGCCAGGGCGGCGAGACCCTCGCCTACGACCCGCTCTTCACCTTCCTCGATATGACGATCGATCCCTCGTACTACGAGATGCGACCGCTCATCAGTGTCGATTACCTCCCCGTCCGCCGCGCCTTCCTTGACAAGATCTACGCCGACCCGCAGATGGCCTCGGTCCTCGACACCGCCGCCAAGCGCGAGTCCTACATGCGCATCGGCCGCCTCCCCCCCGCCCTCATCGCCCGCTACTACGGCGACGTCTCAAGCACCGACTCCACCGTCGAGTTCCAGCGAGCCCTCGCGCAGGTCCACGAAGGCGTCATGCTCTATTCCCTCACCGGTCAGACCTACCTCATGATCCCCCCGGCGGACTTTGAAAAACCCTGGGAGCATCTCTCGTCCGTCGCTGCGGGCACGCCCCTCATGACCGTCATCGAACGCCTCGGCACCTCCTGGCGCGCCGGTGATGCCGCCGGTGTGAACTCCGCCGTCCGCGACCTCGCAGGCGCCCTCCCCGCCCTCTCACCCGCCGTCTACCCGACCACGCGCCGCACCATCGAGTCCGCGTACAACAGCGTCAACCCCTTCGAGTTCGGCTTCTGGTTTTATGCCGTCGCCCTCGTCAGTCTCCTCCTCGCCTTCGGCACTCAGCGTCCTTGGCTCAAGTGGACGGGCATCGGCTTCCTCGCCCTTGCCGCCAGCGTCCACCTCTTCGGCTTCGCCGCGCGCTGCTATGTCGCCGAGCGCTTCGCCATTCAGAATCAGTTTGAGTCCATGACCGGCGTCAGTCTCTTCGCCGCCATCGTCGGGCTCGGCCTCGCCATCTTCAAGCGCCAGTTGATCTTCGGCGCCGCCGTCGCCGCCGTCGGCTTCCTTGTCCTCATCACCGCCACCAAGACCGGCATCCCCGGCAGTTCCATCGGGCGCGAGGCCGCCATCCTCAACACCTCCGTGCTCCTCAAGTACCACGTCACCATCGTCCTCCTCTCCTACGGCCTCATCTCCCTCGGCTTCGTCATCAGCATCTTCTACCTCGCCTCTCATTACCTCGGCCGTCGCGCCGCTCAACCCGCCCCCGCCCTCGCCGCTGTCGCCCTTCCCGGCGGCGGCATGATGCGCGTCGCCACGGCCGACATCGATGCCGTCGCCACCGCCGCAGTCGGTCTCGGCGGCGAAGGCGGCGCCGTCTCCGCCAAGGCCCGGCTCCTCTCGGATCTTGACGGCGCCCTCATGACCGTCCTGCAACTCGCCTTCTGGGCACTCGGTGTCGGCATCCTCCTCGGTGCCTGGTGGGCCGACCACTCCTGGGGCCGCTGGTGGGCCTTTGACCCCAAGGAACTCTGGGCCCTCGTCACCTGGCTCGTTTATCTCGTGGTCGTCCACCTCCGCTTCGCCCAGATCAAGGACAAGGGCCTCGTCACCGCCTGGCTCAGCGTGCTCGGCTTCATCGTCATGCTCTGGTGCTACTTCGGCGTGAACCTCCTCCTCCCTGGCCTGCACGCGTATGCCTGATCCGGCCCGCCCCTCGCGCGCTGCGCCTCCGCGCTGGTCCCGCGCCTCCTTCGCCCATCCGGCGGATCATCTCGCCCGCGCCCTCCTCGGCTGCACCCTCGTCCGCCTCATCAAAGGTGATGAACCCCTCCGCGCCCGCATCGTTGAGACCGAGGCCTATCTCGGCATCGCCGACAAGGCCTGCCACTCCTTCGCCGGCCGCCGCACCCCGCGCGTCGAACCCATGTACGGCCCACCCGGCACCGCGTATGTCTACTCCACCTACGGCATGCACCACTGCCTGAACATCGTCTGCGGCAAAGTCGGCGAGCCCATCGCCGTCCTTCTCCGCGCGGCCGAACCCATCAGCGGTCTCCCCGCCATGCGCCGCCACCGCGCCGCCCGCTCCTTCGCCACGCTCCCAGACCGTGACCTCTGCCGCGGACCCGGCCGCCTCTGCCTCGCCTTTGCGCTCACCTCCGCCGACTCCGGGCGAGACTTCTCAACCGACCCCGCGCTCTTCATCGAGCCACCCCCGCGCGGTCTCTCCCGTGGCCCCGTCCTCGTCGGCCCTCGCGTCGGCATCGCGGGCGCAGAGGAATGGACCACCGCCCCCCTCCGCTTCGCCCTTGCCGACTCACGCTCAGTCAGCAGACCTAACGTTCGCCCGGTCAGCGGGCCCTCAAAGCCCCGCTCTTCTCGTCCAAAAGCATGAGCAACCCCCCCGGCCATATCGATTGGGACGCGCTCCGCGAGGGTGCAGCCCGCTTCCCCGAGTCGGCCTTCCAGTTCGTGCGCGATGGCCTCACCCACACCGCCCGCGCCATCCACGGCCCCGACGGCGCGGCCCCGGAGAACCCCGGCGAACTCGCCCGCCCCGACGGCGCCCGCCACGTCTCCGGACGCGACCTCTGCCTCGGCATCCGCGATATGGCCATCGAGCGTTACGGCCAACTCGCCCCGACCGTTCTCCGCCGCTGGGGCTTCCGTCGCACGGATGACTTCGGCACCCTCGTCTACGCCATGATCGACCGTGGCGAGATGCGCAACAGCGACGACGACACGCTCGAAGACTTCCGCAGTGTCTACGAGTTTGACGAGGCCTTCAGCCCCGCCACCGCGCGCCCCACCGGCTGAACCCGCCCGCACCAGCCCAACATCCCGCGGGGAGTCATGGCCGACCCATTGAGCAACGAACCTGTCACCACCGGCCCCGGAAGCCCCGGCCCCGCCCGCCGTCCCTCCGGCCTCCGTGGAGAATGGGCCCGCATGCACCTCTGGCAGATCCAGCCCGTGCGCGATCTCCTCATCCTCGTCGCCATCCTCGGCATCCTCTATCTCGGCAAAGTCCTCTCGCTCGTCACCGTTCCCCTCCTTCTCGCTCTCCTGCTTGCATATCTCTTTGAGCCCCTCGTCCAGCGGATCCTCAAGGTCCGTTGGATCAGCCGCCAAGGCGCCGCCGTCGCCATCATCTTCAGCGCGGTCCTCGTCGTGGTCGTCCCCGTCATTCTCGGCAGTGGCTTCGCCGTCGTTCAGGGCGCCTCCGTGGTGCAGCGTGTCGGTGCCAACGCCACCCTTGTGGTGGATGTCGTCCAGTCCCGGGGTGATCCCTCCGCCCGCGCGGCCCTCCCCATCGAGTCCTGGCGCTCCCTTGCCGATTGGCTCGTCCGCGTTCGCGAACAGGCCGAACGCGCCAGCGCCCGCCGCCGCGACAAGACCACCACCACGCCGTCTCCTCCGGACCCCTCCGGTTCCGCCCCAGAGAGAAAGCTCGCGCTCCCCGCCTTCACCCCCGGCGGCATGACCTCCAGCGACGCCGCCGCCGTCGAGATCTACCGCGCCTTCGAGTGGTCCGTCTCCTGGCTCAAGGAAAACTCCCAGACCATCGGCCAGCGCGCCCTCAACACCGGCGCAGGCGCACTCGAGTGGATGGCCCGCTCCGTCCTCTCCTTCGGGTTCATCATTTTCGGCGCCTTCCTCACCGCCTTTTTCTTCTACTTCTTCTGCACCGGCTACGGCCGCGTCATCGGGTTCTGGGAGTCCCTCATCCCCGAGCGTCGCAAGGGACCCGTCATCGACATGCTCCTCAAGATGGACATCGTCATCAGCGGCTTCATCCGTGGCCGTCTCATCATCTGCGCCATCCTCATCGTCTACTACACCATCGCCTACTGGCTCATCGGTGTCCCCGCCCCTCTTCTGCTCGGCCCCGTCATCGGTCTCCTCGCCCTCGTCCCCTTCGCCGCCAGCATCGGCCTCCCTATCGCCATCACGCTCCTCTACTTCAGCCCCACCCCTCTCGCCGCTTTCCAGAACGAGTGGTGGTGGGCCATCCTCGGTCCCCTCCTCGTGAGCGCCATCTCGCAGGTCCTTGACGATTACGTCCTCAGCCCCGCCATTCAGGGCCGCGCCACCGGCATGGACACCCCGACCATCCTCTTCGCCTCTCTCGCCGGCGGCGTGCTCGCCGGGTTCTACGGCCTCCTCATCGCCATCCCCGTCGCCGCCTGTGTCAAGATCGTCGTGCGCGAAGTCGTCTGGCCCCGCTTCAAGTCCTGGGCCGAAGGCCACGCCAAAGACCCACTCCCCATCAGCAACAAGTAACCGGCGCGCCCCGCCCAACCCACCGCCATGCCCGCCACGCTCGCCGACACGCTGCACACCCTCTCCCCTTTCGCCGTCCGTTTCTCGGAGAGCTTCGGAGTCCGCTGGTACGGCCTCTCGTATGTCGCCGGGTTCATCTTCGCCTACTTCATCATCCGCGCCTTCGCCCGCCGCGCCCTCACGCCCATCCCCTTCGATCGCGTCGGTGACGCCATGTTCACCATCGTGCTCGGCGTCCTCGTCGGCGGGCGCCTTGGGTATGTCCTCGTCTATCAGCGCGGGCTCCTCACCGACTTCTCCTCCGCCTTCCCCTATTGGGGCCTCCTCGCTCTCAATCAGGGCGGCATGGCCAGCCACGGGGCCATGGTCGGTCTCATCCTCGCCGCGTGGCGCGTCTCTCGTGGCTTCGCCCCCCTCGATCCCGCCGGCCGCGCCATCCCCGGCGCACCCCGCGTCGGCCAGACCTCGCTCCTGCACGTCATGGATCTCCTCGCGTTGGTCTCTCCCTTCGGTGTCTTCCTCGGCCGCATCGCCAACTTCATCAACGGTGAACTCCTCGGCAAAATCGTCGCCGCCCCCGCGGCTCCCGGTTCCACCTCATCCAGCGCCCCATGGTGGGCCGTTCGTTTCCCCCAGGAACTTGAAGGATGGCGGGCATATGGCGTGCGCGCTCCCGATTCCCACGCGCCCCCGCTCTCCGCCGAGCAGCAGCTCGCACTCAAGGACCTTGTCGAGAGTTCGCTCACGGCCCAGGATCGCCTCCTCCCTATCGAGCGACAGTGGGGGGCCGGCCTGCACAACGTGCTCGAATCCGCCGGCAACCACCAGGCCGCCCTCCGCGCCCTCGTCTCCGCCCGCCACCCCTCGCAGTTGTACCAGGCCGTCGCGGAGGGTGTCATCGTCGGCATCGTCGTCTGGGTCATCTGGGCCCGGCCCCGTGCCCCCGGTGTCGTCGCAGCATGGTGGTTCATCTCCTACGGCCTCCTGCGAGTCCTCACCGAGTTCTGGCGACTCCCCGATGCCCAGTTCCTTGGTGACGCCGCCCGCCCCCTCGGGCTCTCCCGCGGCCAATGGCTCAGCGTCGCCATGGTCATCGGCGGCGCGGTCATCCTCCTCCTCGTTCGCCGCTCTACGCAGCGCATGGGCGGCTGGCTCCGCCCCGCCTCCGCCGCCACCTGATCAACCGCGTGCCATTCGATTGATCCGCAAAGGGGCCGGGTCCTTTGGCAAGCGGGTCCCTTGGCCGCTATATTTCGGCTCCTTGGCGACGGCTTCGGGCGGTTGCATCGAATCCGAACATCCCCCTTCCCGTGTGGAGACCCTGATCATGACCGAGCAAGAGATCGAAGCGAAGGTGATCGACATCGTCGCCAAGCAGATGAACGTCGCCGATAAATCGACGATCACCCGTGCCACGTCCTTTGAGAAAGACCTTCAGGCCGACTCGCTCGACACTGTCGAGTTGGTCATGGAGCTTGAGGACGAGTTCGGCACCGACATCCCCGACGACCAGGCCGAGAAGATCACCACGGTCGGCCAGGCGATCGAATACATCAAGTCCAACTCGGCCAAGTGAGGTCGGTGGACGCCCCGGAGTGCGCCCTTGAGCCGTGAACCCGCCCCCAGCGCCCCGCCGCGGATCGTCATCACCGGCGTCGGCGCGATCACAAACCTTGCGCACAACGCCCCCGGCACATGGGCCGCGATGCGCGAAGGCCGGAGCGGGATCAGCGCCATCGAGGGTGAGGAGTTCGCGCCACACGCCGGCAAGTGGGACACCACCTTCGGCGGCCAGGTCAAAAACTGGGACCCCGCGAAGGTCATCGATCCCCGCGAGGCCCGCCGCCTCGACCGCTGCACCCAGCTCGGCATCGCCGCTGCCGTGGAGGCCGTCGCCGATTCCGGCCTCGACTTCTCCAAGCTCGATGGCGAACGCTGCGGCGTCATCATCGGTTCAGGCATCGGCGGCATCCGCACTATTGAAGAAGGCGACGGCATCCTCCGCGCCAAGGGCCCCGGCCGCGTCAGCCCCTTCACCGTCCCGCGCCTCATGGCCAACGCCACCGCGGGCAACATCTCTATCCGCTTCGGCCTCAAAGGCCCGGCCAGCACCCACGCCACCGCCTGCGCCAGTTCCGGTCATGCCTTCGGCGATGCCGGATGGTGCCTCCGCCGTGGCGAGGCGGATGTCATGGTCGTCGGCGGGGCCGAGGCCGCCGTCTCGCCCATCTGTGTCGCCGCCTTCAGTTCCATGAAGGCCCTCTCCACCCGCAACGCCGAGCCCACCCGCGCCTCCCGCCCCTTTGATATCGACCGCGACGGTTTCGTCCTCAGCGAGGGCGCGGCCATGTTCATCCTCGAAACCGAGCAGCACGCCCGCGCCCGCGGCGCCCGGATCTATGCGGAGGTCGTCGGCTGCGCCAACTCCTGCGACGCCTCCCACATCACCGCCCCGGACCCTGAAGGCGGCGGCGCGGCCCGCTCCATGCGCTGGGCCCTCCGCGATGCCCGCCTGAACGCCGACCAGATCGGCTACGTCAACGCCCACGGCACCAGCACTCCCCTCGGTGATCGGGCCGAGGTCACCGCCGTCACCCGCATCTTCGGCGACCACGCCCTGCGGAGCCGCGCTGGCAAACTCCTGATGAGTTCCACCAAGTCCATGCACGGCCACTGCCTCGGCGCCTCCGGCGCAGTCGAGACCATCGCCTGCATCCACGCCGTCCGCGATGGCATCATCGCCCCGACCATCAACCTTGACAATCCCGGCGCTGGCTACGACGAAGAGAAGAAGCCCCTCCCCGGCTTCGATATCGACCTTGTGCCCCACCACGCCCGCGAGCGCCCCGTCAAGTACGCCATGAACAACACCTTCGGCTTCGGCGGTCACAACGTGACCATCGTCATCGGCCGGTATGAGTGACCCCCGTGGCTTCCCGGGCGGGCCTGTCCACCTTCAGACTGGCCTTCCCCGCCCCGCCGAGCCGATGCAATGAGCATGGCCTCGGACATCCGCACCATCCTGAAACTTGAGGTCCCCGTGGTGGTGCAGCTCGGCACCCGCCAGCTCCGCGTCTCGGAGGTCGTCGCCCTCCAGCCCGGCGCCATCATCGAGCTCGCCAAGCGCGCCGAAGATCCTCTTGACCTCATGGTCAACAACAAGGTCGTCGGCACCGGCAAGGCCGTGAAGGTCGGCGAAAACTTCGGCCTCCGCGTCGCCACCATCGGCGATGCCCGCGCCCGCCTCACCGCCCTCGCCACCCCGCCAGAGTCCGCCGCCGTTGCCGGTTCGCTCAGCGCGACAGACGCTCCCGCCACGGCCCCCCTGGCCGCCTGAGCCGCTTGAGCCGCCTGAGCCGCGAACCGCGCAATTTGCTCGCCACCTTCGCTGAGATCTGCGCGCCCCTCGCGGGCTGCTCCCGAATCGCCGCTTACTCTCTGGGGAAGTGAGTGCGGTAACCCATCCGGAGCGAGCGATGTTCAACCTCGGGAAGTCAGTCTTTCTGTCTGCCACGGCCTGCGCCCTCACGCTCGCCCCCGCCCTCGCACAACCCCTTCCCCTCGCCGACCGCACCCGCGGCGTCCTCGTCGCCGATCTCACCGGCGACCTGATCTATCACGCGGAGGACCTCAACGGCGATGGTGACACGCTCGATGTCGTCGCGGGCATCCCCGAGCGTCAGGTCTTCCTTGCCGGCGGCAACGCCTCGGGCGTCCCCAATCCGACAGGTGCCGTCTTCGCCCTCTTTGTCGCCGCCGATGGCTCGGTCTACTCGACCGACGGCGACACCGACGCCATCTACCGCTCGCGCGACCTTGACGGTGACGGCACCGCCATGCAGTCGAACGAGACTCAGCTCTATTTCTCCAGTATCACCAACCCCGGCGGCTTCTATCTCGCTACGCCGCAGGGGCTCGCCCAGGACGCGCTCGGCCGTCTCTATGTCGCCAACGCGGGCATCGGCAACACCGGCCTGCTCGCCTTCACCGACAAGATCTACCGCATGGTGGACCTTGATGGCGACGGCACCGCCAACGGCTTTGACGAGGTGACCATCTGGTGCGACAACAACGTCCTCGCGGGCGATTCGGCTTCGCCCACGCTCTTTGACCTCGCCTTCATCGGCAACACCGGATACGTCATCGATTTCGGCCCCGACCCCGACGTCGTCTATTCCATGTTCGATGCCGACGGCAACGGCTCGATCTCGATCGACGAACGCAAGGACTTTTACACTGCCGGCGCCTTCGGCATGAACGGCCCCACTGCACTCATGGGCATGGCGACCGACGGCCAGTCCATCCTCGTGGTCGATCGCGTGGGCAACGCTGGCAATGGCAACGTGCAGAAGGTCTGGGCCCTGCGCGACCTCAGCGGCGACGGCACCATCGACAGCGCAGGCGAGGTCACCCTCCTCTGGAGCGAGACCTCGGTCCCCGCCGGGTTCGCCCTGGCCACCGCCTTCACCATCGCCCAAGGCCCCCTCGGCACCATCGCCATCTCCTCCAGCGGCGCGGACAACGCCGACAACATCTTCCTCCTCCGCGATCTCGACGCCGACGGTCTCTACACCGCTCAGGAGACCAGCGTCTTCGTCGATGGCGATCTGCTCGACAGCGCCCGCGTCGTCACCTTCTATGGCGTGCCCGCCGCCACGCCCCCCTGCAACATCGACTTCAACAACGACGGCTTCGTCGAGCCCGGCGACCTTGACGAGTTCATCACCAGTTTCTTCAGCGACACCGAAGCCGAACGCGCTCGCTGCGACTTCAACGCCGACGGCTTCGTCGAGCCCGGCGACCTTGACGAGTTCATCACCAGTTTCTTCTCCGGCTGCTGATCCCCCGCTCTTCCCACGGCCTCTTTCCCCCTTCCCTGACCCACCCACAATGCGGGTAACTATCGCCATGTTCACATTTTGTACGTATTGGCCTTGACAGATAGAACAATAGCCGTACATTCTGTTTGTGACTAACCACACTCCCGCTGCCAATCCCGCCCTCGCGTGCCCCGCACCCGCCAGCCACACCCCCGCACCCCCAGCAGGCCGCCCACCCCTCGACCCAGCCGCACTCGCCGACCTCGCCCTGAACATGCTCCATGAGGTCATGACCTCAACCGACCCCGCCGTCCCCCTCCGCGAGAAGCGTCTCGCCGCCGTGGCCATCCTCAACCACGATGTCGCCCGCCGCCGCATCGCCCTCGCCGCCGCAGAAGGCCAGGCAAAGCGCCACGCCCGCGCCACCGACCGTGCAGCCGACCGCGAGGCCCGCGCCACCCTCGCCCGCGACCGCGCCGCCGAACGCGCAGCAGAGCGCCATGCCCGCGCCCTCGAGCGCGAAGCCGATCGCGCCGCCCGCGCTGCACAGCGCCAACCTGAAAAACGAGCCCGCGCTGCCGACACCGATCCCGGTCGCTCCTCACCCGACCCCCCCCCCCCCCCCCCCCC
>JBQTIJ010000220.1:0-5867 GCA_052388255.1 Phycisphaerales bacterium | reverse complement strand
CCCCGGACCCCATCCCCACGAACACCCGTGACCGCTGCGGAGAACGGTGTACCCACACCCACCCGACCTCTTCGAACACACCCCGCTACGGAGAACCGCTCGACTCACGACGCCCAACCCGGCCTCGCGCCAAACCAGCACACCTCGACTGCGCCGATTGTGCCCGAGTTGCCCCAGTGGCCCCGAGCACCCGTTCTGTCTCCTCTGCCCGCCGCACCTTCCCCCCGCCACATCAGCATCGCCCCGACTACACCATGCGGCGAGCGTCGTCCCGCCTGCGCAAGCCCGTTCCATCATGCCGACGCCTCAATCGGCGAGAACCTTGACACGATACATACCGTATGTGATACTAAGACATGAACAGCCGGGACGTCATCCGACGACTGGTGGCCGACGGGTGGGAACTCGCCCGCACGAAGGGAAGCCACCACCAGTACCGCCACCCGACAAGGCCCGGGCTGGTCACCGTCCCACACCCAAAGCGAGACCTGCCGATCGGAACGCTTCGAAGCATCGCCAGGCAAGCCGGATGGAGCAACCCATGAACTACCCCGTCGTGATCCACAAAGACCGCAAAAGCGACTACGGCGTAAGCGTCCCCGATCTCCCCGGGTGCGTCTCCGCCGGCACGACCGTTGATGAAGCCCTCGCCATGATCCGCGAGGCGATCGAACTTCACCTTGAAGGGCTCATCGAGGAAGGCGGCGTCGTCCCCCTCCCCACGCCGATCGAACGGCTCCGGGCCGATCCGGATTACGCCGACGCCACCTGGGCGATCGTGAATGTGGACGAATCCACCCTGCGCGTCAAGATCGCGCGGGTGGGCATCACCATGCCCCAGCGCGTACTCGACGCCATCGACCGCCACGCGCGATCAAGCGGCGAAACCCGCTCGGGCTTGTTGGCTCGCGCGGCGGTCCAGTACATCGGCCGCGACTCCGCGGCGATGCCCGAAGCCAAACGCGGCGGGTCAAAGTTGCGAATCCTGCGCAACAGAGTCCGCCGCGCAGCAAAGCGAACCCGCCCGTGACCGACCGCAAACAAGCGCCTTTCTCGCGCCCGCTGCGGTCGGCCACTCGCCCGGCGCGAAGTACGCAAGAGTCTGGTACTCTGTGCAGCATGAAGAGCATCCTTGGCATTGTCGTTGGATTCGCCTTGGTCTGTAGCCCAGCGCTGGGGCAGCATCGGCATCACAAGCAAGGCGAACGGTTCCGACCCGGGCAGGGTTCGGCGGATGCCTTGCCAGGAAGCGATCAGCCAGAGGCGCCAAAGAAGGAGGAGCCCGCGGATCCGACAGCGTTGACAACGGCGAAGTTCGGCGCGCTGAAAGCGCGGGGGGGGATCGGCGGGGCCCAGATGTCAGGTCGGGTCAGCGATATCGCGGTCAACCCGGGGAAGCGGAGCGAGTGGTATGTCGGGGTCGCGAGTGGGGGGTTGTGGAAGACCGTGAACGGCGGGGTGACCTTCAGCCCGATCTTTGATTCGTACGGGAGCTATTCGATCGGCTGCGTGACGATCGACCCCGGCAACGACAGCGTGATCTGGGTGGGAACCGGTGAGAACAACAGCCAGCGGAGCGTGGCGTGGGGCGACGGGGTGTATGTCTCGCGCGACGGCGGCAAGAGCTTCGCCAATGTGGGGCTGAAGAACTCCGGAAGCATCGGGATGATCCGCGTGGACCCGCGGAACAGCAGCGTGGTCTACGCCGCGGCGTTCGGGCCGCTCTGGAGCGATGGGGGCGACCGCGGGCTCTATAAGACGATCGACGGCGGCGCGACGTGGGAGCGGATTCTTGATCTCGGCGAGCAGACGGGAGTCGGCGAGGTCCACCTTGACCCGCGCGACCCGGAGGTGGTGTACGCCACCGCGTATCAGCGGCGGCGGCATGTGTGGACGCTGATCAACGGTGGGCCGAACGGCGGGCTCCACAAGAGCACCAACGGGGGAAAGACGTGGAAGAAACTGACGAGCGGGATGCCGACAGGTGACCTCGGCCGAATCGGGCTCGCCGTCAGCCCGGCGGACCCTGACGTGGTCTACGCCATCGTGGAGGCGCAAGGCGACAAGAGCGGGGTCTATCGGTCGGTCGATCGCGGGGAGAGTTTCGAGAAGCGAAGCGGCTATGTTTCGAGCAGCCCGCAGTATTACCAGGAGTTGGTGGCCGATCCCAAGAACGTGGATCGGTTGTACGCGCTCGACACCTTCCTGCACACCACCGACGACGGCGGAAAAACCATGCGGCGGGTGGAGCACAAGAGTGTCCACGTGGACTGGCACGCGCTGGTGATCGACCCGCAGAACACCGACCACCTGCTCGGAGGCAACGACGGCGGCATCTACGAAACCTGGGACCGCGCGAACTGGCGCTTCTTCCCCAACCTGCCGCTCAAGCAGTACTACCGCGTGGCCGTTGACAACTCTGAGCCCTTCTACTTTGTCTATGGCGGGACGCAGGACAACAACACCCACGGCGGGCCGTCGCGCACGACGGACATGGCGGGAATCACAAACGCCGACTGGTTTGTGACCGCGAGCGGGGACGGGTTTGAGCCAGCAGTTGACCCGCTCGACCCGAACATCGTCTACAGCCAGTGGCAGGACGGCGGGCTTGTGCGGTTTGACCGGCGGAGCGGGGAGCAGGTCGATATCCGGCCCATCGAGAAGCGCGACGACCCGGCGTTTGTGTTCAACTGGGATGCCGCGCTCATCATCAGCCCGCACAGCCACTCCCGCCTCTACTACGCGGGGAATGTGCTGCACCGCAGCGATGACCGGGGCGATTCATGGCGACGTGTGAGCGGTGACCTGACGCGCGGGCTTGACCGCAACGCGCTGAAGGTGATGGGTGTGATTCAGAAGCCCGAGGCAGTGGCCAAGCACCGGAGCACGAGCATCTATGGGAGCGGGGTGAGTCTCTCTGAATCACCGCTGAAGGAAGGGTTGCTCTATGTGGGCACCGATGACGGGCTCATCAACGTGACCGAGGACGGCGGGCAGGCGTGGCGGAAAGTCGAAGCGCTCCCGGGAGTGGCCGAATCCGCCATGGTCGACGGAAAGCAGCTGACGCTGATCAGTGATGTGGAGGCAAGCCGGCACGCCGCAGGGCGCGTGTACGCGACGGCGGACAACCATAAGTTCGGCGACTACGCGGCCTATGTGTTCCGCAGCGACGACATGGGAGCGACCTGGAAGAGCATCACGGGGGACCTGCCCACGGGAACAGCGTACAGCATCGTCGAGGACCACGTGAACCCAGACCTGCTCTTTGTGGGAACGGAGTTCGGCGTCCACTTCACGCTTGACGGGGGAACGCGGTGGTTCAAGGTGGCCGGAATTCCGACCATCGACTGCCGGGACCTTGAGATCCAGCGGCGCGAGAATGACCTCGTGGTCGCGACGTTCGGCCGCGGGTTCTCGATCCTCGACGACTACACCCCGCTGCGGACCGCGAGCAGCGAGGTCTTCGCCAAAGAGGCCCACATCTTCCCGATCCGGGCCGCGCTCTCGTATGTGCCGCGGTCGCGCATCGGTGGTTCGGACGGGCGCGGCTGGTCCGGGGCGGACCTGTACGCCGCGGCCAACCCGCCCTTTGGCGCGATGGTCACGTATCACCTGAAGGAGAAGTTGATGAGCCGCAAGGAGCGGCGGCAGGAAGCGGAGAAGAAGGAAGGGTGGACGCACGCGACGATCGAGGAACTGCAGGCCGAGGACCGCGAGCAGGCGCCGAAGGTGGTGCTTGTGGTGCGCGATGGAGCGGGGGGCGTGCTGCGGCAGATCGATGCCTCGCGCGAGGCGGGGATGCACCGCATGGCGTGGAACCTGCGTCTGCCGCTGACGACGCCGGTGCAGCTTGTAAGTCGGCAGCTTGACCCATGGGAGACCGATCAGGATGGCCCGCTCGTGCCGCCCGGGATGTACACCGTGCAGCTTGCGAAGGTCGTCGATGGCGTGACGACCATGCTCGATGCGCCGGTGCCGGTTGAAGTGCGCGACCTTGACCAGGCGACCCTCGCAGCAAAGGGCCCGGCGAGAGCCGAGAAGTTCGCCTTCGAGCGCCGCCTCGGCGACCTCCAGCGCGCGACCGAGGGCGCCTCGAGCGTTCTGGGAGAGGTGGCCTCGCGCCTGAATCACCTCCGCAAAGGCACAGCACAAACGCCTGGTGTGGACCCCGCAGTCTCGGTGGAACTGGAGGCTCTGCGCACGCGGCATGGGGCGATCCAGCGGGCACTCGGTGGTGATGGAACGCTGGCGGACCGAATGGTGGCGCAGGCGCCAAGCATCCGGGAGCGCGTCGGCAACGCCATGTACAGCACGCTGAACAGCACGCAACCGCCAACAGGAACGCAGAAGGAGCAGTACGAGATCGCAGCGGAGCGATTCGAGAACGTGCTCTCGGAGACGCGGTCGCTGGTGGCAGACCTGCAAGCACTCGAAGCGCGTCTGGAGGGCCAGCGCGTCCCCTGGACGCCGGGCCGGATCCCGGAGTGGAAGCGCGGGGGGTGAAATGCAAGTACGCAGTGTTCGTTGCACGCGCGTCCTCGATCAACCAGCCACACCAACCGCTCCCCAGCCACGATGAACAAAGACCGCCCAACCAGCGCCGCCACGGTGGCGGCCACACCGCGCGAGCCGGGGCCCGGCCTGCCCCACCTGCGAACTGTCTGTGTGGCCCCGTGGCTGCTTGCCATTGCCGCAGTCGTGGCCAGCCGATTCCGCGGCCAGTGGGATGCCTACGTGGCCCTGCACCGCTGGTGCGCAGACCGCGGCATCCCGGACTGGGCCCGAAACTTCGACGCGCTGATCCTCTTCGGTGCGGCGTCCTTCGCCGGTGCGTGGCTCGCCGCGCAGTGGTGCGGAAAGCCAGCAACGGCGCTGCTGGGGCTGCAGCGCGGGCGAGCCGGTTGGGCGGCAATGGTCCTCGTCGCGCTCGCGCCGATGGTCGTCGGCGGCGCTGTGCTCGGCGCGGTGCGCTGGAATGCTGAGTCCGCATCGACGGGGCTCATTGCCGGGCTCATCGGCGGCGTTGTTCGAGCACCCCTCGCCGAAGAACTGCTCTTCCGCGGCCTGCTGGTGGGCGTAGTCGCAGCGGCAATCGGCTGGCGCGGCACCCGGTTCTGGGCAAACGCCATCGCCGCGGCGCTGTTGTTTGCCGTGATGCATGTACCCTGGACGGCCCAAGGCCTCAGCGACGGTTGGCCCACGCTTCTTATGACCGGCGCAGGCGGCGTCTGGTATGCCTGGCTCCTCTCGCGCTGGGGCTCACTCTGGGTGCCGATCCTGCTGCACGCCGGAATGAACCTCGGTTGGCTCCTCGCCGGTGCGAGCGGCGGAGCAGGCGGAGGCGGCTGGATCGAGAACCTGCTCCGAGTTGCCACGATCACGATCGGAACCTGGTGGACCGTGTCAAGAACGCCCAGACCACGCGACGGGGCCTGAGGGTGCGGACGGCAGGCAAGGGGGAAGTGGGGTGCAGCGGTGCGGGCTGCGCTGGCTACAGCCCCGTGCCCCGCAAGGGCGAGGCCGGAACTTGGGTTGGCGATAGGCGTTGAACGCGTCCAATCCGACCGCGGCCGGTTGCGCCCGGTATCCTTGGAAAGCCCATGTTTTGCAGTGGTTTCGCACTCCAACGCGAGCGAACGCGAAGGGACTGCAAAACCGGAAAGTGGGCGATACTGGATTCGAACCAGTGACCTCTTCCGTGTCAAGGAAGCGCGCTAGCCAACTGCGCTAATCGCCCGGCGGTCCGCGCGGCCGCGGGTGCGGGGCGTGGAGGGGGGGAGTATATGGGGGAGGGGGGGGCGGGGAGCAAACCGGAGGGGGTGAATTCAGGGAATGCCCCGGCGGCGGGGTGGTTGAGTGGCGGGTGG
>JBQTIJ010000219.1:0-5537 GCA_052388255.1 Phycisphaerales bacterium | reverse complement strand
ATCCAGTCGAGCGGGCGGACGCTGCTTGACCTGATCAACGGGCTGCTCGAGATGGCGAAGGTGGAGGCGGGGAAAGTCGAGATCATGCACGACCGGGTGGACCTGCGCGAGTTCGCCGAAGCGCTGGTGGCGCTCATGCGACCGGTGGCGGACAAGCGCGGCGTGGACCTGCGCCTGGAAGTGGCCGGGGAAGCGCTCGTGATCGAGACGGATGGGCGGAAGCTGCAACAGATCGTGTTCAATCTGCTGAGCAACGCCGTGAAGTTCACCGGGGACGCGGCAGAGGGGCGGGCGGAGGCCCTGACCACGGCGCGCGAGGGCGCTACGAGCGGGGAAGGCCCGCCGAGCACGGTTCTGGTGCCGGCCCTCGTGACGCTGCGGATCGAGCGGTTGCTGGCACGGGCGGCGGGTGGTGCGGCGGAACAGGGGAAGGTGCGCATCAGCGTGCTTGACACCGGGCCGGGAATCGCGCCCGAGTTCCAGGAGATCATCTTCGAGAAGTTCACGCAGTTGTCACGGGGTCTGAACCGGACCTCAGCGGGCACGGGGCTGGGCCTCGCCATCTGCCGCGAGTTGACGGCGCTCCTGCAGGGCGAAATCCAGGTGGAGAGCGCGCTCGGACGCGGTGCGATGTTCAGCGTGATCCTGCCCGAACGCCTCGACCCCGCGCGGATCGCGGAGTCAAAACTGGAGGCCCGGTTCAGGGTCTCGCTTTCGGGCGGTGGGCGTTCGTCGGCAACGAGTGGCGGGTGAGATGGCCGTTATCGGCCTGCGTATTTTGCATGGAACCGACCGGTGTGGAGCGGGGTAGGGCGGGGGTGTTATTCGAGACATGGGCGAGGCCGATACCCACCCGGTGGGGAGCGCTCTTTGTGAATGCGCTCGCCGCGGCTGGAGGCCGGTTCCATGGGACTACGAGAAAAGACACTTGTGGTGGTGGCGGTGGTTCTGCTGGCGGTGCTCGGCGCGCTGGTGGCGGCGTCGTCCACGTTGCTGCTTTCAAGCTTTGACGAACTGGAGCGTGACGCGACGGCCCGGAACGTGGAGCGGGTGCGCGATGCGCTGCTGGAATCGATCGCCCAGATGGACGTGAAGCTCTCGGATTGGTCGGGCTGGGATGATGCTTATCAGTTCGTGGAAGGCGGCTCCGAGGCGTTTGAGACGGCGAACCTGCTCCCGGAAGCGTTCGACCGGTTGCATGTCCACCTCATGGTCTTCCTCGATAAGCAGGGGCAGGTGCGCTGGTCGGGGATGTTGTCAGAATCCGGAGATGCGTTCGTGCCCGTGCCGGGAGCGATCATCGACGAACTGCGCGATGGTCGGCCGCTGCGTGTTGGACCGGATGAATCGGCGAGTGCGCACGGGCTGTTGAGGGCGGAGGGTGGGGTCTATCAGGTGGCATCGCGCCACTTGCTGACGAGTGAAGGCAAGGGTCCGTCAAACGGGGTTCTGCTGTGGGCCCGGCGCGTGGGGGAGGAAGACCGTTCCCGTCTGGCGGAAGTGTGCCATGTCGGGGTTGAACTCTCGAACGTGCCGCAGGGGGCGATACTGGTGGACGGAGGATCAGACCAGGCCCGGCGAATCCACCTGACGGCGAGCGGGCCGATCGTGACCGAGCCCGTGGATGAATCGACGATCGCGGGCGAGACCATCCTGAACGACCTCTACGGCCGCGCAGCGGTACGGGCGCGGATTACGACCGACCGGGCGATCATGGCCCGCGGCGTGGCGACGAACCGGTACATTGCGCTCGTGGCGAGCGGGTGCGCCATCGGGTTCGCGGTGCTGGTGGCGGGGTTGGTGACGCGGCTCGTGACCTCGCGCGTCTCGGACCTTGCCCGGCAGATCGGGCGCGTGGCCCGGAGCGGGGACTCTATGGCACGGGTGGTGGTGCGCGCCGGCGGGCGGCACGATGAGATCGGGCAACTGGCGACGAGCGTGAACGGCATGCTGGCCTCGATCTCGGCGGTGCAGAGTCAGTTGGAATCGGCACGCGATGCGGCCCGGGCGGCGAACCAATCCAAGAGCCAGTTCCTGGCGAACATGAGCCACGAGATCCGGACGCCGATGACGGCCATCCTCGGGTTTGCGGATCTGCTCGCGGAGCCCGCGCTCAAGGACGGCGAGCGCATGGAGCACGTTGAGACGATCCGCCGAAACGGGGAGCACCTGCTGGGGATCATCAACGACATCCTCGACCTGAGCAAGATCGAGGCGGGAAAGATGGACCTTGAAGTGCGGAACGTTCCGCTGCTCCCCATTCTTGATGAAGTGCGAAGGTTCATGCAGGTGCGGGCCGCCGCCAAGGCGATCACCCTGCGCTTTGAGCCGGCGTTCCCGCTGCCGGTGAGCATCGAGACGGATGGGTTGCGAGTGCGGCAGATTCTGGTGAACCTGATCGGCAACGCCCTGAAGTTCACGGCCCGCGGAGCCGTGACCGTGGGCGTGCGCTTCGTCGGTGGGGCCAAGCCCGCGCTGATGGTCAGCGTGGCGGACGAGGGGATCGGGATGAGCCCCGAACAGGTCGAGAATCTGTTCAGTGCATTCACGCAAGCGGACGCCTCCACGGCCCGCAAGTACGGCGGAACGGGGCTGGGACTCTCGATCTCGCGCAAACTGGCAGTGATGATGGGAGGCGACATCACGGTCAAGAGCGCGGAGGGCCGGGGGAGTACCTTCACGCTCGAACTGCCGCTCCGAACCGCGTCGGGCCCGTTCATGACCGCACTGCCGACGGAGACCGCCGCCCCCGCGATGCCGACACCGACTGCCGCGACGAGCGAGGGCGCGCTCAGGGGCGTGCGCATCCTGCTTGCCGAGGATGGCACCGACAATCAGCGCCTGATCTGCTTCCATCTGCGCAAGGCGGGTGCGGTGGTGGAGGTGGCCTCCAACGGTCGCTTGGCGGTCGAAGCTGCGATGGGTGCGGGGGCCGGTTACCGCCTGGTGCTGATGGACATGCAGATGCCAGAACTCGATGGGTATGGTGCGACGGCCGAACTTCGGGCAAGGGGGTATCAGAGCCCGATCATCGCGCTGACTGCGAACGCCATGACCGGGGACCGAGAGCGGTGTCTTGAGGCGGGCTGTGACGGCTACCTGACCAAGCCGATCGTGCCGAGCCGGTTGGTGGAGGCGTGCCGCATGGCCGCCTCCGGCGGTCGGGAAGGGCTAAGGCAAGGCCTCGGGGCGGTCGCCTGAGGGTCTGAATGCGTTGCGGGCTTTGGGCGAACGGGCAGAGAGTGGCCAGCAGAGTACCTCTCGGCTGGGGGGAGGGTGCAGGCGTGCCCGGGGGGTGTAAGCCCTTGCAGGGGTCTGCCGAGGGGCTGGACTGCTCCACAATCGAGGGGCGAGCGGCTATGGTGGAGGCCCGGTCGATCGGACCGGGCGAATCACTCTCCCCTTGCTGTCGAACGGAGCCGCCATGTCGACCGATCCCCTCGCCCGCCTGAACCTCTCTGCATCGCGTGTTCACAAGGACCTTCCGGCGGGGAGACTGGTAGAAGAGGCGATCCGGCGGGGGGAGGGGCAACTGGCCTCAAACGGGGGGCTGGTGTGCCTGACGGGCGACCGGACAGGCCGAAGCCCGAAGGACAAGTACCTTGAAGAGACGCCGGGGGTGAAGGGGAAGATCGGGTGGGGCGGCTTCAATCTGCCGATCACGCCGGCCAACTTTGACGCGGTGCTGAACATCGCGATCGATCATCTGAACGCGCGTCCAGACCTCTTCGTGTTCGAAGGGTTCGTGGGGGCGGACCAGAAGCACCGGTTGAACGCGCGCGTGATCACGGAACAGGCGTGGCACAGTCTGTTCATCCGGACGCTCTTCATCCCGCAGGGGTCGAAGGCGGCGGGGCCCGGGGCCGTCTGGAAGCATGACTGGACGATCGTGAACGCCGGGAAACGGCGGCTGACGGCCGATGAACAGGCGAAACTCGGGGTGAAATCTCCGGTGATCATCGCGCAGTCGCTTGAGCGCAAACTGGTGGTGATCGTGGGGACGGAGTACGCGGGGGAGATGAAGAAGTCGCTCTTTTACGCGATGAACTACGACATGCCGGAGGTCGGGGTCTTCCCGATGCACTGCTCGTGCAACGTGGACAAGAAGGACCCGGCGAACGTGGCGCTCTTCTTCGGGCTTTCGGGCACGGGGAAGACGACGCTCTCGGCCGATCCGAACCGGGCCCTGATCGGGGACGATGAGCACGGTTGGAGCGGCGACGGGGTCTTCAACTTCGAAGGCGGGTGCTATGCCAAGTGCATCAAGCTGACGCAAGCGGGCGAGCCGCAGATCTGGAACGCGATCCGCTTCGGGAGCGTGCTCGAGAACGTGATGATCGATCCGGCATCGCGGATCCCGGACTATGACAGCGACAAGCTCGCGGAGAACAGCCGCGCGACGTACCCCCTCGATTTTATCGACGGGGCGATCATCCCTTCGGTGGCGAGCCATCCGAAGAACGTGGTCTTCTTGACCGCGGACGCCTACGGCGTGATGCCGCCGGTGGCCAAACTGACGCGCGAGCAGGCGATGTACTACTTCATCAACGGGTACACCAGCAAACTCGCCGGGACGGAGCTTGGGGTCAAGGAACCGCAGCCGAACTTCTCCGCATGCTTCGGAGGTCCGTTCCTGCCGCGACCGGCGACCGTCTACGCCCAGATGCTGGCCGAGAAGGTGAAGCAGCACGACGCGAACGTGTGGCTCTTGAACACCGGGTGGACCGGCGGGCCGTATGGCGTGGGCTCGCGCTTCAAACTGGCGTACACCCGCGCGTTCGTGACGGCGATCCTGAACGGGACACTCAAGAACGCCAAGTTCACGCCTGATCCGGTCTTTGGGCTGCCGCTGCCTGATCGGGTGGAGGGTGTGCCGGGCGAGGTGCTGAACCCGCGGAACACCTGGAAGGACGGCGCGGCCTACGACGCCAAGGCGAAGGAACTGGCGGCCAAGTTCCGGGAGAACGACCGCAAGTTCGACATGCCCGATGCCGTTCGGAGCGCTGGCCCACGGGGTTGAGCAGGGCGGCTGGGGTTGGGGGGGGCGGGCGGAATGGAACTACAATGGTCTGACGCTCGCCTGCGGAGGGCGCGGCCGTGAGAGGCCGCGATCGGCCTCGGTTGGCCGCGCGGGTGTGAACGAAGGGACGACGGCATGCGCATCAACGTGATCGGCAAGCACATGAACGTGACGGAGGCGATCCGCACGTATGCCGAGGGGAAAGTCTCGAAACTGCCCAAGTACTTTGACCTTGTGCAGCAGATTGATGTCCGGATCGAGGAGCAGCCCCACAAGAAGGGGTTCCATGCCGAGATCACCGTTGATGTTGAGCATCATGAAGACTTTGTGGCCAACGCGGAGGGTCCGGACCTCTACGCATGCATCGACGAGGCCACGGAGCGGGCCCAGCGGCAACTGCACGACTTCAAGGAGAAGCTGAAGCAGGGCAAACGTGGCGGAATGCCGGGTGGGGGCACGGCGGGCGTGTGAGCCCGCCGCGGCACTTGGAAGCGATAGTGGACCCCCGGCGGGCGGG
>JBQTIJ010000218.1:0-14380 GCA_052388255.1 Phycisphaerales bacterium | reverse complement strand
GCCTGCTTCAGTTCCTCGGCCTCTTCAGGTTCTAGTAGCCCGTCGTCCTGCTCTGCGGGGTCGTCTGCGGGGGCCGCGGTCACTCGCGACGGTGCGCACCGTCGCGTATGATCCTGCATGCATCCTTCGCGGATCATTCTCTGCCCCGGGCAAGGCGCGCAAGCGCTCGGGATGGGCAAGGCATGGGCGGATGGTTCGAGCGCTGCGCGAGCGGTGTTCGAGAAGGCCGATGCGGTCATGGGTTCGCGCCTTGGCCCGCGCTTCAGTGAACTCTGTTGGGCCGGTCCGGCCGACCTGCTGAACAGGACGGATGCGAGCCAGCCCGCGCTCTATGTGGCGGGTGTGGCGTGCTGGCGCGGGCTGCTGGAAAAATGGAACGCGGGCGGCCTTGATGAGTCGGGCGTCGTGGCATGCGCCGGGCTCTCGCTCGGTGAGTACACCGCCCTGCACGTTGCCGGCGCACTCTCCTTTGAGGACGGGCTGGAGCTTGTGACCCTGCGCGGGCGAGCGATGCAGGACGCGGCCGATGCGGTCCGGAACCCTGACGGCACACCGGGGTCGGGGATGGTGGCGATCATCGGCGGCGACGACAGCCAGGCCGAGGCGGTCTGCACCGAGGCCCGCGAACGGGATGTCCTTGTGTGCGCGAACTACAACGCCCCCGGGCAGGTCGTTCTGAGCGGGAGCATCTCGGCCTGCCACCGCGCGGCCAAGGTCGCTGAGGGCAAGGGGCTTCGGGCCACTGTTCTGACGGTGGCTGGCGCCTTTCACTCACCCCTGATGGGCCCCGCAGCGGAGCGGCTTCGAGCCGCGCTCGCAGGGGTCACGATCACCGCCCCGCGCGTGACCGTCGTCAGCAACGTCACGGCCAGTCCGCACGCGGCGGATGGGAGTGTGCCGATTGCCGAGACGATCCGGCGACGACTGGTCGAGCAACTCTCCGCGCCCGTGCGCTGGGCCCAGTCCTGCGTGTGGCTGGCATCGAGAGTGTGGGGGAGCGGGACCTTCGCTGCGGGTCAGACCGGCGGGGGCGCTGAGTATCACGAACTTGCCCCAGGGAGCACCCTGAAAGGGCTTATGCGTCGGATTGAAAAGAGCGTGAAGGTGGTGAGCCATGATTCCCCGAGCGAATGAGGGCGGAATGAAGTCACTCTTTGGATGGCGCGGCTGCGCCTTGGGTCTTGTCATTGGTACGACTTTGCTGATGGGCGGATGCCCGGCTAAGAAGGTCAAGGCGCCCCCGCCGCCTCCGCCGCCGCCCCCGCCGCCTCCGCCGGCGATGGTGTCGTTTGACACACTCTCGCAAGAGCTGAAGGTCGATTCGCGCGTGCAGTTTGCCTCGGACCTCGCCGTCACGGACGAGGGCTTTGCCCGGGCCTCCCTCAAGCTTGCCGATGCCCTGGCCAAGGGCGACGCCGATGCGCTGGGCGGCATGACGGTGCGCCGGGTGAAGGACGGCATCGCGGACCTGAAGGCCGCCAAGCAGTGGGAGGAGTCGACGAAGGGGCTTGAGGCGATCCGCATCATCGCGGCCGCGCCGCCCCCTTCGAACCTTGCGAGCGAGGTCGCGATTGCTCCCCCCCCTGCGAACATCAAGGAAGCGCAGGAGATTGTCGACACCTGGAAGCGCGTCTACACCCGGGGCATGACGCCCGAGGACCAGGAAGTCGCCAAGAAGGCCATGGAGGAGCAACTCAAGCAGATCGCTCGGGTCTTCAAGGAACAGGGGCGTGAATCCGAGCTCACCCAGCTTTCGCAGTATGTGGTTCTCCTGCTGACGACGACAGAGACCAAGCTCCAGAACCTCTTCAAGCCGACCAGTCGGATGGCGCTCTTGGTGGCCTTGCAGGATTCATCGGGTTCGTACCTGGTGGGATGGCAGGCCGAACAGAATGGCGACCAGTGGGTCTTTGACGGTGCGCCGACGCGCGACGATGTGCGGATCCGCGCCAGCGAGTGGGATGGAGTCGGCCTCAGCGCGTTCGCGATTCGGGCCAACGAAGCCAAGACCTCCGCGGCTGATGGTGGCGGACCCGCAACACCCGAAACGCCCGCGACACAGCCGACCACTCCCCGCCCGACCGGAGGTGGCGGCTGAAACCGCCCCGCGCCGGCCGGAGCCGGCGCAGCCAACGGGTCCGTTCGTTCCATCGCCTGAAGCGAGAAGCGCCTTGACCACCCAAGCAACTCCTCCGCGCGTCGCCGTCATTACGGGAGCATCCCGGGGGATCGGCAAGTGCATTGCGCTGCGACTGGCGGCCGATGGTCGCCATGTTGTGCTCGTCAGCCGCACCGCGCCGCCACTCAACGACCTTGCTGAGCAGATCCGCTCCACGGGCGGTCATGCCTCGGTCTCTGCGGTCGATGTCGGTGACGGTGCCGCCCTCGGCGCGGCCATGGAGGAGATCGCGGAGAAGCAGGGCCGGCTCGACATCCTTGTCAACAACGCGGGCATCACCCGCGATGGGCTGGTGATGCGCATGAGCGACGACGACTGGTCGGAGGTGCTGCGGGTGAACCTGACCAGCGCCTTTGTGGCATGCCGCGCCGCCGCCCGGCCGATGATGCGGAACCGCTTCGGGCGCATCGTCAACATCGCGAGCACGAGCGGCATCGTCGGCAATGCCGGGCAGGCCAACTACGCCGCGGCCAAGTCGGGCCTGACCGGGTTGACCAAGTCGATCGCGCGAGAACTGGGCGGCAAGGGCGTGACCGCGAACGTCATCGCCCCGGGCTACATCCAGACCGACATGACGGCCAATCTGCCCAAGGAAGTGACGGATCATGTGCTCGGGTTGATGTCGGTCAAGCGTTTGGGCGTGGGTGAGGACATCGCTGCGGCCGTCGCCTACGTCACGAGCGACGAGGCCGGATTCCTGACCGGGCAGACGATTTGTGTCGATGGCGGAATGACCATGTGCTGAAGCGGGCGGCTCGCCAAGGAACGGTTGATGACCTGGATCAAGATCACCATCTTCGCCATCTTCATCAGCGCGGGCGTGATCAAGTGGATCTACGCGCGGCTGCAGGAGCAGGCGGCACGGAAGCGGGCCGAAGAGGCGTTGGCACGTCGCATGACCGAGGAACTCCGGACCGGCCGCAGTTCAGAGAATCGGGGGCAGCCGATGGCGGTGGCGACCGCGCCGCCCATGGGGCAGGACCCGCAGGAACGGCTGCGCGAACTTGCGAGGGCCCGACAGGAACAACTCCGCCAGATGCGCGAGAGCACCACGGCGCGCTCGCCCGTGCCGTCGTCAGCACCCGCGACACCGGTGGCAGCGCCTGTGCCTATGTCCGGTGACTCTGCCCGACGGCGTCAGCAGGAGGCGCAGAAGCGCAAGGCGGCGGCGAAGCAGCGCCAGCGCGAGGTCGCTGAACAGCAGGCAAGACAGAGTCGGCAGCGAGAGGCGCTTGAGGAGGCGGAGGAGGCGCGATCAAACCAACGTCGAAGGCAACGGGCGAACGTGGCTGAAGCCGATGTGTATGCGGTCGCAGACCCCTTTACGACTCGCCCCGCCGCGCCCCAAGCGGGCGGATGGACGGCTCAGCGGGTCCGCGACGCGTGGGTGGTTTCGGAGATTCTCAGCCCACCGCTCGCGCTCCGGGCCGAGGCATCGGGCGGGGCAGGCCCCGGTTCATCGAACAGCATCATCGGCGCGGTCCTTCAGCAGCCACCGCTGGGCCTGTGAACGGACAGGCAGCCCGAAGACCGTCACCCGCTCGCTCTGCGTCTGCGCGACCACGCCCACGCCCGGGGCGTACCAGGTCTCGGTCTGAATCACGATCGATGCCTTGCCGAGCCCGTCACCGAGCGTACCCGTGACCCTTGAAGTGACGTGCACCGCATCGAAGGTTCCGGCTGGGGTGGTGATGCGTTCAAGCCCGCCGTGGCTCAGCGTCTGCAAACACGGCCCGCGCGTTCGAACGGTCGCGGGCTTATCAAGCGGCGACACCACCATCTCGAACGACTGTTGCAGGGTCTCGCCCGGGCGGAACACGGGCGGCATGACCACCATGGGCGGTTCGAAGCGGGTGATGACCTCGTCGGCGTGCTCGATGGTCTGTGCCAGCGCCACGGATCCATCCGGCTGGACGCGCAGCGTGAGCTCGCTCCGCCGCTGCGGCAACGGTTGATCGGCGGCATCGCGTTCTTGATGCTGAACGGAGATCAAGCCCGCCATTGGATCGAACGCCCGAGTCGAGACCTGCGTCCGGCCGGAGGGTGAACTGGTCCCGGCCGCAACGTCGTACCGAAGAGACGGAGCGACCTCGATGCAGGCCGAACGTGCGATGAGTTCGCTCACGGCAGCGCCGCCATCGGCCACCGGGCCAGTTGACACCGGAGCCACTTCAGCCCCATCGCTCCCACACCCGCTCAAAGCGGAGAGGGTGACCAGAGCCGCACCAAGCGGCGCAAGGAGGTGGCATCTGCGCATGTTGATGAGCTCACGGATGCTTGGACCAGAGCGGAGGGCTCAGCCGCGGGCGCGGTAGCCGCCACCGGGCCGGTTGCCGAATCCGCCTCCCGGGTTGCTGGGAGGAGGTCCGCCCGGGCCGGAATCAGGAGGCGCCGAACGGGGCGGCCCATCGCCGAAACTGGGGCGCGGACCTCGCGGGGGACCGCCGAAGCCACGAGGCCCGCCGCGGGGTGGGCCGCTGGGGCGCCGGGGTGGACCCTTCTGAAGCGGATGCTCGCCCGCGTCCATGAGCTGGTGGTCGTAGCGCTCCTTGTTGTGCTTGTAGTCCATGAGGATCTCGATCTTGTCGAGTTTCTCACGGGGGAGGCGCTTGGCGAGTTCCTGGCGTGCATCGAGGAGGTTGGTCCGGCGCGAGAGGTGCGCGAGGACGAGCTTCTGGCACTCGAGCACACGCATCCACTCGCACACATCGTCAACGTGCATGTGCATGCCGACCTTGGCCCGTTCCTTGTGGTCGGCCTCGAAGAACGTGCACTCGGCGATGATGATCTGGCTCTTGCGGACATCCTCGCGCACGAGAGCCGGGCCGGGCGCGGTGTCCACGAGGTAAGTGATCAGGGGGATTTCGAGCGTGCGGGTGATCTCCTCACCCTTGTCCTTGAGCTCCATCAGTTTTTCCTGCGGTAGACCGATGAGCTCAGGCCGCAGTTTGCTGCGGCGCTCCACCACCACGTAGCCGAAAGTCGGCCCGGCGTGCTCGGTGGCGAAGGCCCGCAGGAAGATGTTGTTCTTGATCTCGACCATTCCCTCGGGTTCGAGGGCGATGAGGTTGAAGGGTGTCGTCTGGCGCTCGAGCTCGACATACCCCTCCATCATCCGCTTGATGGCGGGCGCGATCCGGGCATCGCAGACGATGTTGCCGGTGCCCATCCCCTGGAAGTGTCGCTGAGAGCAGTAATACGCGAGCGATCCGATGTGGTCCATGTGCCCGTGGCTGATGGCCACGAACTTGCTCGTCAGCATCTGACGCGGGCACATGCCCATGTCAAAGCCGAGGTCGAGCTCCGGAATGTGGACACAGGTCGCCTCACCGGCGATCGATGTTCCAAGGATGCGGTAGGGGGGAACAAACAGAAACCCGATCGGGGCGTCTTTGGGCGGCGGTTTGGGGAGCATCGCAGGAACTCCGGGAGCAGGGCTGTTGGCCCGGCCGGGACACGTGATTGCAGGGCATCATCTCGCCCCACTGGCGCGATGGTAGCGCTTCCAAGGGCCTTGGCGGGGTTGATACTCAGCCGATCGGCATGATGTCCACCAACTCCCCTTCCACGGTGGTCCTTCCGCGGAAGGTGTTCAGCCGGAGCCGCATGAGAGTGTCGAGCGCAAGCCCAGCCGGCAGCCGCTCTTTGTGCTTCCCCCAGCCCCATGCGACGACCCGGAGGCACTTCCCCGAAGCGGAGACCACCGACAGGGCAAGATGCTCACCCGTCGAGCCAAGCGAGACCGGGGCCGAGGCGAGACGTCCATTGCGGATCAGGATCACGGGCTCGGGGTTTCCCTGACCGAACGGTGCGAGCGATTCGACCCCTTGGGCCGCGGCGAGCGTGAGCTCGTCAGGGGTTGTGATGGCGTCGACCGTCACGAGACGAACGAGGCGTTCCTTGTCGATCTCCGCGTTGCAGACTTCGGTGAACCGGCTCACGAACGAGTCGAGCTTCTCGACCTCGATCTTGAGCCCCGCGGCCATGTTGTGCCCGCCGAACTGCACCAGCAGGTCGGCGCACTGTGCGAGGGCTGCGTGAAGGTTAAAGTCGGGGATGCTCCGCGCGGAACCGTGCAGCACGCCCGGTGAGTCCGGGTCATGGCAAAGGAGCACCGTTGGCCGATTGAAGCGATCGACAAGGCGTGAACAGACGATCCCGATGACCCCACGCAGCCAGGGCTGGGCCGGCGTGTCGCTCAGCACGATGGCGCGGCGCGCCTCGTCGGCCATGCCCGCATCGATCACGCCTTGCGCGGCCTGGGCGGCGATGGCCCGCTCGGCCGTCCGGCGGTCGTTGTTGGCGTTGTTGAGCTGACTGGCCAGGATCGCGGCCCGCTCACCGGTTGCGGTGGTCAACAGTTCAACCGCGTCGCGGGCGTGGGCCATGCGGCCGCCAGCGTTGAGGCGCGGCCCGAGTTTGAAGCCGATGTCATAGGTGCTGACTTTCTCGCCCTCTAACCCAGACGCACGCACCAGGGCGCGCAATCCCTCGAAAGCCGAACTTCGAATGCGCTCCATGCCGAACCGGGCGAGCACGCGATTCTCACCGTGCAGGGGCACAATGTCCGCCACGGTCCCGAGACAGGCGAGCGCGAGGAGGTCAAGGAGCAGCCCGCGCATGGCGGGCGAAGCACGGCCGCCTGCACTGTTTTCCGTGGATCCGGCGTGCATTGTGGCAAGCCGCCACGCCAGTTTGTACGCCACGCCTGCGCCCGAGAGGTCACCGAAGGGATAGGCCGATCCGGGCCGTCGCGGGTGGACCACCGCGAAGGCGCGCGGGAGCGCTTCGCCGTCCGCTGGTGGGTTGTGGTGGTCAGTGATGATCAGGTCGATGCCAAGCTCGAGGGCTCGGTCGGCGGGCTCGATGGCCGTGATACCGCAATCTACGGTCACAACGACCTTGATCCCTCGCCCCGCGAACTGCGTCAGAGCGTCAGAGTTCAGCCCATAGCCCTCGTCGCGGTGAGGCACGTGGGTCTCGACCCGTGCGCCCGGACGGATGGCTCGCAGTGTGTGAAAGAGAATGGCCGTCGCGGTGATGCCATCGACGTCATAGTCGCCATAGATCACGATCGGCTCGCCCTGCTCGAGGGCCAGGAGCAGACGGGTGGCGGCGCGATCAAGATCCGGAATCAACGACGGATCGCAAAGCTGGTTGAGAGAGGGGGTGAGAAACTCCGCGTGTCCGCGCAGCCCGCGCGCGTCGAGGATCCTCTCGGCGAGTGATCCCCCCTGCCCGCCGGTGCCTGGAAGGACCGAAGGGGAACGCGCGACCCATCGGAAGTTCCAGCCGCGGGCGGGGATCCCCGCGCCACCCCCCCCGGCGACACCACCCTCACGAAGGGTCGCTGCGGGGTCGTACAGTGCGCGAGTGCTCATGGGCTTCCCTGCCGGCGCAACGTTCGGGGGGGACAGAGTCCGCGGCACGAGGATGCGATCGCGAGCCCACCGAACGAGGACGAACGATGGTACGGCTGAGCCGGATCTACACGAAGACGGGCGACGCGGGGGAGACCGGGCTGGGGGACGGTCGCCGGGTGGCCAAGGACGACGCCCGCGTGGAGGCCTACGGGAGCGTGGACGAGGCCAACGCCGCCATCGGGCTTGCGGTGATCGCGGCGCGGGGATCGCGCCGCAAACCGTGCAAGGTGATGGCGGACCTGCTGCTGCTTGTTCAGAATGACCTCTTTGATGTCGGGGCGGACCTCTGCTGCCCGGCCACCAAGGACGAGAAACCCGGAGATCGGCTCCGCGTGACGGCCGCCCAGGTGGACGCGATCGAGCGGGCCATCGATGAGGCCAACGAGCGGCTGCACACCTTGAACTCCTTTGTGCTTCCGGGGGGGACGGAGCTGGCCGCGGCACTGCACCTCGCCCGCACGACGACAAGGCGAGCCGAACGCCGGGTGGTCACCCTCGCTCGGCACGAAAAAGGCCGCGTGAACGAGCAGGCGATCATCTATCTGAATCGACTGAGCGACCTGCTCTTCGTGCTCGGCCGGGTTGCCAACGACGACGGCCGGGCGGATGTTCTGTGGAAGCCGGGTGGGACCCGGGGTCAATGAACTGGTTCAAACCGCAGACCTGAGCGCGTCAAACGCCGCGGAGACAAGCGACCCGGGGACCGTGTCATCAACGGCAACCTTGAGCCCCTTGGTCGGAAGGATGAGCCGAACGCGACCCCCGGCGGCCTTCTTGTCGTCCCCCATCCGCTCGACAAGCTCGGCACTCGGCGCAAGCCCGCTCACCTGCGTCGGCAGGCCGATGGTTCGAAGTGTCTCGACCAGATGTTCGACTGCGCTCACCGGCATTCGGCGCTGCGCGATGGAGACGTGGGTCGCGGCGATGAGCCCAAGGCCGACCGCCTCCCCGTGTTTCAACGGCCCCACCTGCATCGAACCGTCGCCGCCGCGCCAGGAGAGCCCGGGGAGGGGTTCGAGCACGTGTGCGAAGGTGTGGCCGAGATTCAGGGCCATGCGTCCACCGTCTTTGGCGGGGCTTGTCTCTCTCGGGTCCTTGGCGACGACGCGTGCTTTGAGTGCAATGTTGCGCTGTAGCAACGGACCGATGGCCTTGGCGTCGAGGGTCAGCAGTTCGCTCAGGTGCTCACGCGTCCATTCAAGCAACCGACCATCGCCGTGGGCCCCGCCA
This sequence comes from Phycisphaerales bacterium, assembly GCA_052388255.1. GTDB lineage: Bacteria > Planctomycetota > Phycisphaerae > Phycisphaerales > UBA1924 > JAEUIX01. The sequence goes on along the minus strand of JBQTIJ010000218.1, from coordinate 5,548 downwards.
AGGAGCCCGTGCTTGAGACACTCGGCCATACCGCAGCGGAGCTCACGCGCCGGGAGCGTCCGGAGCGCCAGCGGATCGACCACCACGCGGGCGGGGTGATGAAACGTGCCCACCATGTTCTTCAGAAGTCGCGGCTTTCCTGACGCATCGGGGACAGTCAGATTGACCCCGGTCTTGCCGCCGACCGCGGCATCAACCATTGCCAGCAGCGAGGTCGGGCACTGCACGACATGCACACCGCGTTTGAACGTTGAAGCGACGAACCCCGCGATATCGCAAACGATCCCTCCGCCAAGGCCGATGACCAGCCCGCCCCGTTCAACACGGACGCGCGCGGCTTCGCACAGAGCACGCTCGACCGAGAGGAGTGACTTATCCGCCTCGGTGGCGGTGATGACCGAAACCCCCCAGCGAACGCCCGCGCGATCAAGGGATCGAAGCAGCGGCTCGACGATTTCACGAGGGAGATGCCCGTCGATCAACACCAATGCGCCAGCGCCCGGCTGGAGGAGGCCTTCGGCAGCACTCGGGATCAACCCACGACCGATGCGCACCTCATACGCCGGAACACCGGGGGCACGGACGGTGACCCGGCGCGCGGGCTCGGCCCGAGGGGGGCGGATAGGCGGAGGAGTCCGCGGCTTCCGGGTCCGTGCAACCGGCTTCTTCAATGTGGCCGCCTTGCGCTTGGCGGGCGGGGTGGGCGAAGTGGGGGGGCGTTTCTTCATGCGCTGGGCGACCGTCGACCGGTCAACTCCCACGGGTCATTCGGCCGCGGCCGCTCGGCGTGTCCGCCCGGGCGCGGGGGTCCCCTCAGGGCGGACCCATTCGATCCTTGGGGCATCGCCCCAGAGGGTCTCGATGTCGTAGAAAGCGCGGGTGTTGGGCTCAAAGAGATGGACGATCACATCGCTGAAGTCGAGAAGGACCCAGGTGCTGCGATCGTCCACATTTCTCCGGACACAGATGTGCCCGAGCGATGCGCCGAGCGCCACGACGTCTCCGCCGGTGCCCTGCATCTGGCGGTCGGATGAACCGGTGCCCAGAACGACATAGTCGTAGGGCTGGGTGGCAGAGGGGATCTCGATGACCATGACCTCCTCGCAGCGGTCGTCGGCGAGCATGCGGGCCGCCTCGACCGCGAACGCACAGGCGCGCTCGCGCGAGGCCTTCTGGAAGGCGTCGCGCGTCAGGGCCGGGGATTCGAGGGCCTCGCGGCTGGGTTTCGATCGAATCGCGGTGCGGGTCTTGGTTCCGGGCGCGCGGCGTCGGGGAGAGCGGGATTTCTTGGGGGGAGCTTTCTTGGCCATGTCGAAGAAGGGTATGTGGCGTGGCCGAAGAGGGAGCGGGGCGGAGTTCTCACGCCCGGGGGTCGCACCGTACCCTCCCCACCATGTCCGACCACTCCCACGCGCTCTCGGCCGACCTCCTGAACCTGTTGCGCCGGGCCGATCCGGCGATGGCCGAACTCATGCACAAGGAGCAGGAGCGGCAACACACCACGCTTGAACTGATCGCCAGTGAAAACCACGTCTCCCCGGCCGTGATGCACACAATGGGCTCGTGGCTGACCAACAAGTATGCCGAGGGGTACCCGGGAGCCCGGTACTACGGCGGGTGCGAGTTCCATGATCAGATCGAAACACTCGCCCGGGACCGGGCAAAGCAGCTTTTTGGGTGCAAGTTCGCGAACGTTCAGCCCCACTCGGGTGCTCAGGCCAACACCGCGGTCTTCATGGCCTTGCTCAAGCCGGGGGATACCTTCTGCTCGCTGCTCCTCAAGGACGGCGGTCACCTCTCGCACGGGATGTCGATCAACTTCTCCGGGCTGTACTTCAAGCCCGTGCACTACCCGCTGCACTATGACCTTGCTCATCCCGAGGCCGAGAGGATCGACTATGACGCCGTGCGCCGGGTCTGCCTCGAGAGCCGGCCCAAGATGCTCCTTTGTGGATACTCCGCGTATCCGCGCACCATCGACTTTGCCCGGTTCCGGGCCATTGCGGATGAGTGCGGTGCGCTCCTCATGGCGGACGTCGCCCACATCGCGGGTCTCTGCTGCACCGGGGCCCACCCGTCGCCGTTCCCACATGCCCACATCGTCACCACCACCACGCACAAGACCCTGCGCGGCCCGCGCGGCGGGCTGATCATGACCAACGACGAGGAGATCGCCAAGAAGATCGACAAGGCGGTCTTCCCCGGCGTGCAGGGCGGCCCGCTGATGCATGTGATCGCCAGCAAGGGCGTGGCTTTCGGCGAGGCTCTCACGCCGTCCTTCAAGACCTACCAGCTTCAGACGGTGGCGAACGCCAAGGCGCTTGCACAGGCCCTGACGCAGCGGGGATACCGCATCACCAGCGGCGGGACGGACAATCACCTGATGCTTGTGGACCTGCGGGCTAAGAGCGATTCGCTGTCCGGTGCCGACGCCGAGAAGTGGCTGGAAGCGGCGGGCATCATCACCAACAAGAACGGCATTCCCAACGACACTCGCCCGCCCCGGGTGACAAGCGGCGTACGACTCGGTTCACCGGCAACAACCACGCGGGGGATGAAGGAGCCAGAAATGGCGGTCATCGCCGGACTCTTCGACACTGTGCTGAGCGGACAGGGGGCCGCCGACGTGTGTGCGAAGGTCCGGTCAGAAGTGGCCTCGCTGTGCAGTCGCTTCCCCATGCCCTGAAGGCGAGCAGCGAAATCGGTCGATAAGCACTCCATGCAGGTTCTGCAGGTCGCCGCTTTTGACGGCCCGATCGGGACTCTGCCTCGGAGGTTCGGCCGATGGGGAAGCAGCGGACGGATGCATCAGATGTCGTCATACAGGCGGGGGTCATTCCCTACCGCATCCGCACCGATGGGCACTTGCAGGTGTTGCTCGTGACCAATCGGGCCGGCGGTTGGATCGTCCCCAAAGGAAGCATCGAGCCCGGCCAGACCGCAGAAGAATCCGCGCGGATCGAGGCGCTTGAGGAAGCCGGTGCAGTGGGGCTCAATGTTGAGGCGGAGATCGGATCGTACGAATACGAGAAGTACGAACGCTGCCATCGCGTGCGGCTGTTCGCGATGCGGGTGGTCCGCACGCAGAACCAGTGGGACGAGCGGGACTTTCGCATTCGCGAGTGGGTGGGCGTGGACGAGGCGATCCGCCGGGTCAGGATCGAAGGCCTGCGCGATGTGCTGGAGCGATTCGACCTCAGCATGCAGACCCGCCGCGCTGGGTAACCACCGACCTCTCAGTCGCGTTTCTTCGCCTTCGTCACCTTCATCCCATTCTTCGCTTTCTTTGTAGCATTGCCCTTCGGCTGAACTGCGGCCTTGATCTTCTTCGCAGGCGAGGCCGCCTTGGCCTTGTTCGTCGTACGGATGCACGCTTCGTAATGGGCGATGAAACGGGAAACAGTGGTCTCACGGACCGTATCGGCGATGACCTCGAGCGCAAGATCGTCCAGCTTCTTGAAACGGATGCAGGACTTGCCCATGTCGAGTTTCTTCCCCGTCCGGCCCCAGGCCGTGCGGAATCGCTGTTCACCCCCAATGTTGCCATAGAGCCCCATCAGGTAGAGGGACATGTGCCCCTTCTGCGATGCGAGGCCCGCGAACGGCAGCGGCTGCTTGGGGTCGCAGTGGTACCCAGGCGGGTAGATGCTGTGCGGCACGAAGTATCCGATCATGCCGTAGCTCATCCCCTCGCCATACCCCCTGTCGAGGTTCTTCTTGATAAGTGCGCGCACGGCGGAGATGGTCTCGCGCCTGTCGGCGGGGAGCGAAGCGAGGTACTCGGTAACGGTCGCGGCCTTGCTCTGCATGGCTACAAAGTAGGGCCCCGTCACGAGCCCGGCAGGTTCTTCTCGACCCAATCGTCCTGGCGCAGAACCTGCCCGCGCATGGTCCGGTCGCGGAACTCGCTGGCCTTCTGGGCCAACCGAAAGACGGTGAGCGCCAGCCGCCGACCGGGCCCGGCGAGTTCGTCCTTGAGCGTTCCGAACATCGCGGCGGCAACCTTGGTTCCCGCGAGCAGCTTCGAGGCGTGGTGGCGCACCAGTTCATCCTCAAGCGAGACGAACAGTTGGGCGGAGCCCGGGTCCCCCTGGCGGCCGGAGCGGCCGATGAACTGCAGGTCGATGCGCTGTGCGCCGTGCATTTCCGTGAGAATCACGTGCAGCCCGCCCGCCCGCCGCGCCTTCACATCCAGCTTGATATCCGTGCCGCGGCCGGCCATGTTGGTGGCCACGATCACGCTCCCGTGTTCGCCCGCACGACTGATGATCTGGGCCTCCTCCTTGTCAAAGTTGGCATTGAGCACCTTGTGGGCGATCCCGCGGGACTCAAGCTTGCGGCTCACCAGTTCACTCGCGGCGATCGATCGGGTTCCGACGAGCACCGGCCGCCCCTGGCCATGAACCTCCTCAATGGAGTCGATGACAGCGCCCCAGCGACCCTCGGCCGTGCGAAAAACGCGCGAAGGCAAGGCCCGACGCGCGATCGGGCGGTTCGTGGGAATCACGCTCACCTTGCGCTGGTAGACCGTCTCCATCTCCGCCGTGCCGTCCGCGGCTGTGCCGGTCATCCCGCACAGGAACGGGTACATGCGGTAGAACCGCTGGAAACTCATCCGTGCCAGCGTCTCTCGATCGGCCGTGATGTCGAGCCCTTCCTTGGCTTCGACGGCCTGATGCAGCCCGTGCTCCCACGAGCGGTCCGCGAGGAACCGGCCGGTGAACTCATCGACGATCACGATCCGACCATCGACAATCTGGTACTGCGAACCCGCGATGTAGCAGACGCGAGCGACGAGGGCCTGGCGGATGAGCTCCTCCGCCCGGCGGGCCGCGTGCCAGATGGGGTCGTCGAGCGGGTCGATCAGATCATCGCAACGCTTCCGGCCGCGGGCTGTGAGTTCAACATGACGGCGCAGCGGCTCGACGCGGAAGTCGAGGCGCGGATCCAGCTTGGCGGCGATCTGGGCCGCCTGGCGGTACACCTCCGCCATCTCATCCTGCCCGCGGCTGCGGGCGATGATCAGCGGCACGACGGCCTCGTCGATGAGTACCGCGTCCGCCTCGTCCACCAGACAGGCGCGAAGGCCGGGGACCATGGGCCCGGTGGCTCCGCCAAGCGACATCCCCCGCCGACCCTGCCATGGAGAGCTCACCTGCCCCAGGGAAATCTGGTCGCGCAGGTAGTCGGCCACGATCTGCTTGGGCGTGCCATAGACAATCGGGAGCGCGTAGATCGCGGGACGCTCATCGGGCCCCTGCTCATGCTGGATGGAGCCGGCCCTCAGCCCGCAACGGCGGTAGATCGGCGTGCGGCTCTCGGCATCGCGCTTGGCGAGGTAGTCGTTGGTCGTGAAGATGTGCAGGTGCTTGCGCTGCCATGCGATCAGCGGCGCGGCGATCGAGCCCGTGAGCGTCTTGCCCTCACCGGTCTTCATCTCGACGATCCGGCCGTGATAGAGCGCGAGCGCCGCCATCAACTGCACGATGTAAGGTTCCTCGCCGATCTCACGACGGGCGACCTCGCGCGTGGCGGCCAGGGCCCGGCG
>JBQTIJ010000217.1:0-1549 GCA_052388255.1 Phycisphaerales bacterium | reverse complement strand
CGACCTGTGGTCGCACGCAGAGGACGCCTATGAACGCGGTCGCGGGCCGTGGGCGCTCGAACTCGAGATGGCCGTCCGACTGGTCCTCGGCATGCCGGCCGACGTCGCCTGGCGACGCTCTCACCGGGGAAGCACCGCTCTCGAATCGGCAAAGGAGCTCGCCGTGCATGAACCACGTTCCCACCACGTCCTGACGGCCATCGGGATCGCTATCGCGGTTCTCGTTGGCGGATTGTTCGGGCTGTTCGCCCTCCGAACGCATATGGAATGGTTCAGGCCCTTTGACGCAGTCTTTGCCGCGGGCTCGGTTATCGCAGTGATCGGACTGCTTCTGGTCCATCGCCAGCCACAGCTGGGCGGGGGCCTGACTGTGCTCGGCGCGGCGATCTTTGGTGGACTCTGGGCCGGCTCTGGCATGGGTGAAGGTCCCTTCTGGGGCCTCGTGGTGGCCGCAGCCATCGCGACCATCGGCCTCGTACGGAGTCAGCAGGTCCTCGAAGCGCAACGTCGACGGCCGGCGTAGACCTCAGACTGAGGCGGCGCGGTCAGGGGCGCGTGGCGAGCCATGCCCTGATCGAGGGCATGTGCTCTTCGTGGAGATGGCCGAACAGGTTCGTCTCGGCGAGGGACTCCCCCTCACCACGACCATGTACGCCCATGTGGTCCCGTCGATGAAGCAAGGTGCCGCCGACACGATGGACGGGGTGCTTGCCTCGGCGGGATGACCCTAACATGAAACGACCCGCCCTTGTCCTTCACAGGATGGGGCGGGTCTTCCTGTTTACGGGACTGCCGTACATCTTGAGTACATCTTCACGATGTCCCGGGCTGTCACCGGGAGTCCCGGCTAGTCCCCATTCCGTGCTTGAAGTTGGCGCGCCCGGCGAGACTCGAACTCACGACCTTTAGGTCCGCAACCTAACGCTCTATCCACTGAGCTACGGGCGCACGCGCTGCTCCGCGAAGGCTGGCGGAGAGGGAGGGATTCGAACCCTCGATGCAGGTTACCCCACATAGCGGTTTAGCAAACCGCCGCACTAGGCCTCTATGCGACCTCTCCGTCGCGCAGCGGGCGGCATTCTACCATCCGGGCTCGGGCGAACCTCCCGAACCATCTCGATGCACCCGGAGGTCGACTGTCGACCGGCGCCGACCGCCGGACGCTGGACGCGCACCGCCTACTCGGCATGGGGGTGGTAGCGCACTGGAACGTGCGTCGGGCGAGCGGATCCGTCCGGTCTACGCGGCGTGTGTGTGGCGCGATGCCGGAAAGCGGCGATCGGTGCTCCCGCACTCCTACAGCTGGTGAACGCCGCAAGTTGATGGCGGTCGCGCGGTGCCCGCCTGGCGACTTCGGGTCCCGCATGGTTCGCGGCCCAGACGAAGTTCGCGCGCCCAGCGGCCCGTCGCGTTGACACCGACCGATGGGTCGGCTACGGTCCGCGCACGCCCATGAAGCACTGGTACTACTTTCGACGCCCCGGCATGAAGGCCCCACGTCCGTAAGGACCGGGGAGCACGGTTCGTGCCGGGAGAGCAGAGGCGACAG
>JBQTIJ010000216.1:0-3553 GCA_052388255.1 Phycisphaerales bacterium | reverse complement strand
GACTCCGGCAAGCCCCTCGTTGACCGCCTGAACGACCCCGCCACCGATGTTCCCAGGGCTCTGCAATCCAAACTCACCGAGCTGGAACGACGCCGCCAAACCCTGACCCCCGAGCGCCCCGTCATGCAGGCCTTCGGCCGCCTGTTGAGCGTCGCCGTCACTGTCCCTGAGGACAAACTCAGCCGCTCCATCCGCGTCAGTTCCCTCAACACCGGCATCGCCGCCGACTTCTCCGCCAAGATCGAAAGCGCCGACGCCCTCCCGCGCATTCTCACCGCCCTGCGGGCACAGAACAACGCCTTCCCCATCATCTGGGAAGGAAACCCCAAGCCCACCGGCAAGCCCGACGAACGCATCTACGAGATCCGCGGCACCTGGGACCGAAAGGCCCTCGCCGACGGCCCCGCCAAACCGACCGGGCCCGCGGCTGCCGCTCCTTCGACCGCCCCCCGGCCTGCGCCCGCCGCCGCGAACACCACGGCCCCGCCGCTGTCGGCCCCGCCGCCCGCCAACACGCCCAAACCCGTGGCGCCACCTTCGACCCCCGATCCCGCGAACGGAGGCCGCCCATGAGCAGCGCCCCCGTCCGCCCCGGTCAACTGAGCGAAGAGACCCTCGCCGCGCTTGCTGAACGCGCCACCGCCACGGCGCGTCGCAACCAGCCCCGCGTGCTCATCGCTGCCGCGCTCGCCTTCATGGGCGTCGCGTTCATCGTGCTCATCTACGCCTTTGTTGACCGCCAGGACACCGCCTCCCGTCTGGAGCAAGAGACCACGCTGACGGTCACCACCAACGACCTTGTCGATCGCATCCTCGCCGTGCGCGCCAAGGAGCAGGAACTGCTCGGCAACCGCACCCTCGACAAGAGCGAGACGATGTACACCGAGATCGAGCGGCTCGGTCGCGAGGCGGGCCTCAAGGACCTCCGCGTGAGCGAAGGGGCCGACCCCACCGCCGGCGCCGCTACCGATTCCTACACCCGCCGCAAGTACAGCGCGGTCCTGAGCAAGCAGGAGACTGAGCACATCCTCAAGTGGATCGCCCGCGTCACCGCCGAGCTCAAAGGCGTTGAGGTCTCGCAAATCGAGTTCGAGCCCGACACCGCAACTGTCGAGGGCAAGCCGCGCTGGAAGGGCTCCGTCGCCTTCACACGCTGGGAACGCAAGTAACCTCCACACCGCCACCCATGATGATCCACAAAGCTCTCCGCCACGCTGCCCTCCTCGCTCCCCTTGCGGGCGTCGCCTCGCTTGCCACGCTCGCCGGCTGTGCCGCCGACAACTCCGCTCCGCTCGCGCAGGCGGACCCAGCCGTCCGCATCCGCGAAGCCCAGCAACTCGTCTTTGAGGGACAGGGCATTGAGGACGAAGCCCGCGCCGGCCGCGCCCGCAACCTCAGCCCTGACGAGATCAAGGCCCTCCAGAACAAGGCCGTCGCCAAGTACCAGCAGGCCATCCTCGTCTACCGCGATTTCGCCCCTGCGTGGAACAACATGGGCTCAATGCTCATGGACCTTGGCGACAACATGGGGGCCATGGAGGCCTTCCGGACCGCCGCGGACCTTGCCCCCCTTGATCCCAAACCGATCGCAAACGTCGGGGTCATCTGGCAGCGCATGGGTTACCTCTCCGACGCCTCCAAGGCCTACGACGAGGCCCTCAAGCGCAACCCCACCTATCTCCCCGCCCTCCGCCAGTCCGTGGTTATCGACCTCGCGCGCCGCACCGTCACCGAAACCACAGCCGAACGCGTCAAGCAGGCCCAGCTTCTCGAGCAGGACCCCACCTGGCGCACGGCCCTCGCACGCCACAAGATCGCCATTGAAGAAATGCTCGCTGGCGGCACAGACAACCGGGCACAATAACAGGGCGCGTGTACACTGAAACCGGCCACTCGCCGGACCCATCGTCCATCGCGCGGCCGCTGCACCCTGCCCTCATCGCCATCTCGGAGTTGTTCATGCCCACCGCCCGCCGGTCGCGCGCCGCTTGCACCCTCGCTTTCATCGCCGGTTTCGCGCTTGCCACGCTCACCCACGCGCAGGATTCCGTCTCGACCGGCAACGGCCTTCCCGGCGACGCCGTCGGGGCTTACACCATCGGGGCGAACTCCGAGCAGGTGAACAACTACGTCGTCGATCTCACGACCAGATCCTCCTCGTGGGGCAGGGCGTATCGCTTCGGCCCCGTCGCCAAGTCCTCGCAGGTCGGGTCCACGTTCTTCAACCATCTGATCGCGGCGCAGGCCGTCAGCAACCGCTTCACCACCGGCCCCTTCCTTCGCTCCAGTTACGGCGCATGGATCCTCCCCGGGCAGGGTGTCAGCGCAACCCAGAACACCACCCCCACCGACAACGGCACCGGCCGCTATGGAATCCTCTCGACCACTGGCCGCACGGGCACGCAGTTCGCCCTCGCCTTCAACGAATTCGGCGGCGGCCCCAATGGTCTCTTCGGCGATGCCGATGATGAGTCGGGCCTCATCACCGCCGTGGTCAACATCGACCCCGCCGACCCCGCGCGGCTGTTCGTCTCACGCATCAACACCGCCGTCAACAAGCCCAGCAACACCGCAGGCAACACCGCCACCGCCTCCTTCGGCCTCGGCGGTGTCGATGCTTCCGGCACGCTCCACCTCCTGGCCGATGGTTACGCCCTTGTCTCGGGCTCCGCCGTCTCCGACAAGCGCCTCATCCGCATCAACCCCCTCCTTCGCAACACCGCCTCTTTGAACCAGATCAACAACACCGGGGGCACCGACGCCACCGCAGGGCTGAACCGCACTCTCCGCCAGGGCCAGACCTCTCAGACCACCCCCGCGCTCATCCCCGCCTCGGTCGCCGCGCGCCCCGTCATGATCGGCGCCGACTTCATCGGCAACTTCCTCTTCGAGCAGACCGCCAACACCATCATCTCTACCACCACCACCGCCCACCTCCCCATCGGCGGCACCGCCCGCGGCCCGATGTCCTACACCGCCGGCAACTTCGCCCGGGTCGGCAACGGCGCCTCCGATGCTGGCACGCTCCTCGTCCTCAGTCGCGCCAGCGGCCAATCTCGCACCCGCGGCGTCAGCATCTGGGGCGTGAACGTGGACGGCTCGATCGACTCCGCCACCCGCATCGAGCTCCCCTCCGCGTCCGGCCAGATCGTTGACCCCACGGACGGCTTCGACCCTGCCACAGCCGCGGGCTTCTCCACCATCGGCTCGCAGGAGTTCTGCAACTACGCCTCGCAGGTCAGTTTCCGCGGGTCGTCCGGGCCCGTCGCGGGCGTGATCCTTCCCGGTGGTGATCTTCTCGTCGCCGCGACCTGCGCCGGCACGGGCATCGCCAGTTCCTCCCCCGCGAGCATGGACAACTACATCGCCGTCGGCCGCGTCTCGGCCGCCACGGGTGTAGTCGCATGGTCGGTCGCCGCACACACCGGCTCCACCACCGCCGGAACAGGCAAGATCCTCCTTGGTGACTTTGGTGCCGATGGCACTCCCGGCAGCGCCGATGCGGGCGAGGGTGACGGCCAGATCGATACAGGCCCGAGCGCATTCATCGGCC
>JBQTIJ010000215.1:0-24061 GCA_052388255.1 Phycisphaerales bacterium | reverse complement strand
CCGGCGCCGCTCCGAGCGCTTGCGGCACCAACGACGGCTCCGCCGTCTTCTTCGCCTACACCGCCACCACCACCGGAATGGTCGAAGCCCGCACCTGTGGCGCGGCCTTTGACACCACGCTCGCGGTCGCTGCGGATTGTGTCTCCCCGCCTCTCGACTGCAATAACAACGCCTGCGGCATCGGCTCCAAGGTTCGCTGGTCTGCGCAGGAGGGTGTCACCTACCTGCTCCGCCTTGCTGGGAACAACAACGCCACCGGCTCGGTGAACCTCACCATCGACGACCCCGCCCATACTGATCTCACGATGCCGCTCGCCTTCAACTGGAACGGCATCTGCCACGGCCCTTCTGAACAGACCCTCCCCGACCCCGCCACGCAGAACGCCACCACCGGGACCACCCACGAAAACCGCTCCGATGTCGCGGGCTTCCGCTCAATCGCCGACCGCGGGCTCCTCTGCGACGGCGTCAACGCCACCGCGCTGAACTTCGGCGGGACCGTCGGCTTTGAAGGCATCACGTACAACGTCTATTCCACGGCCGGTCAGTCGGACATGATCCACCTTGGTAACCGCAACCTTGCCGCGGGCGGCCTGCGCGCTTGGGCGGCGAATAGCACTCTCTGGACCGGCCAGGGCGGCACCGCGACCACCAACAACGGCGTGCGCCCCATCTGGCTGAACAACGACGACCAGACCACACCCCAGACCTCGCTCATGAACTCGCTCGGCGCCGTCTTCGGGCCGGCCACCAAGGTCGCCTTCCTCTACCACATGAGCAATGTTGACACTTTCAACGGCGCTCCCCGCCCGGCCTTCTTCGATGTCACGCTCGGCTTCAGTGATGGCTCCTCGTTCACCGCCTCCGTGCAGGCCACCGATTGGTTTGGCACCAACACCCAGGTCCTCCCCGGCCCCGCCACCGATTCCGGCATCGAGGTCCAGCGTGTCCTCGGCACCTACCGCGGCGTCCAGAACACCGACCGCGCATCCGACGCACCCACCGGTTCGCTCAAAGTGATGGAAGCCATCGTCTCGACCGCCGCCATGCAGGCCGCTGGATTTGATGCCGCCGGCAAGACGCTCTCGACCGTCTCGTTCGGCAACCTCCGCTCCGGCAACGCCGCCCAGGACTCCATCTACTCCGCCGTGGGCATCTACGCCGCGACACTCCGCGACCCCGCCACCTTCAACCTCAACTTCGGCCCAGCCGGAATCGGCACCGCCTCGCCCAGCCAGGTTCCCGTCGGCAGCGTCAGCCGGCTCGCGGTCGCCGTCGCCCGCGGCAGCGGCAGCCCGAACCAGGTCACCAACGTGGTCGTGGATGGTTCCTCCATCGGCCTCGCCGCTGACCTCCAGCTTAATGACTCAGGCCAGAACGGCGACCTCGCTGCCAATGACAACATCTGGAGCCGGACCGTCGGCTTCCCCATCAACGCCACCCCCGGTGGGGCGGTGTTGCCCTTCATCATCACCGATGGCCAGGACCGCACCGGTGCGGGGAACATCGTCTTCTCCGTCATCGGTGTCGGTGGATCCGTCACCCCTGCACCGGCGCGAACCGGCGAGATGGCGACAGTCACCGTTCCGCTCGCCCGCAACACCGGCGGCGCCAACGACATCGTCGCGGTCACCGTCGACGCCTCTTCTGTTGGGGCCGGGACGCTCATGCTCAACGACCTCGGCCAGAACGGCGACACCACCTCGGGCGACGGCATCTGGTCCTCTGCGTTCCTGATCCCTGAGGGCGTGAACGGCGGCACGTTCTTCCTCTCGCTCATGGTGACCGATGCTTCGGCTCGAACGGCCAACGGCCAGATCGGCCTCGCCGTCATCGGCCCCCCAGCATCAACCGATCTCGGAACCCTCGCCGAAGGGCTCAGCGCCGGCATGGTCGAGGTCAGTGGCGGGAGTGTCCAGTGGCTCAAGTTCACTCTCAATCAGGACATCGTCGCGGGCGGTTCAGTCTACCTCGACATCGACACCGAAGGGTCAACCACCACCGGCAACAACGACACCTACATCGGGCTCTTTGATGCCCAAGGCCTCCGCATCCAGTTCGACGACGACGACGGCTCGGGCTTCCAGAGCCAGCTCACGTTCGGAGCGACCAGCCCCCCCCGGCCCGCCTTCGGAAACGGTGTCGCCTACAACGGCCGTGACGGCGGGCTCGCCGCCGGCACCTACTACCTCGCTCTCACGCTCTTCCCTGCCACCGTCAACGCCACCGAGTGGAGCGTGACGAGCACCAGCGCCAACAGCGGAACCATCCTCGCCCGACTCCTTCTCGCCAACGTCCCCGGCGGCGGCGTGCCCACGGAGTTCACCGATCTCGGCGCCCTCGGGACGGATGCCCAGGCCAACACCACCGTCGCGATCGCCGCGGGCGGCGTCGGCTGGGTCCGCTTTGAGGTGACCGCACCCGGCGTCGATACCGCCGCGCGTAGCTTCATCGATATCGACACCGAGGGCTCCGGCATCCCCGATACCGTCATCGGCCTCTTCCGCGACGACGGCTCGGGCACCCTCGTTGCCGTTGACGATGACAGCGGCTCGGGCGACCTCTCCCAACTCACCTTCGGCCGCGGCACCCGTAACCAGATCCTCGACGGCCTCCCCTACAACGGCCGCAACGGTGCCACACTCGCTCCGGGGGTCTACTACCTCGCTGTGGCGGAGTTCTCCGTCTCCTACGGCAACAACTTCATCGCCTTCTTCACCACCGGCACCACCGCCGGCGATATCGCCGTCAACATCCGCCGCGGCAACCAGCCCCCGCCCCCGCCGTCCATCCTCTTTGGGCCGGTCATCCGCGAGGAAACGGGCAGCACCTATTACCTCTTTGACGTCGGCCTCAACTGGGAAGACGCCGAGGCCGGTGCCGTCATGCTCGGCGGCCACCTCGCCACCATCAACGACGACCTCGAGAACGAGTTCGTCCGCACCGCCGTCCTCGGCTTCGACGGTGCCGACCGCCGCGGCTGGATCGGCCTCAACGACGTCGGCAACGAGGGCATCTTCGGTTGGACAAGCGGCCAGCCCGTCAACTTCCTGAACTGGAACGACGGCGAACCCAACAACGCCAACGCCATCGAGCACTACACCGAAATGCTCGGCGGTTCGGGCAGGTGGAATGACCTCCCCCTCGCCGGCCCTGCCGGTGGTGCGTTCGCCATCATGGAGATCGACAACACCACTCCGCCCTGCCGCATCGACTTCAACAACGACGGCATCGTCGAACCCGGCGACCTCGACGACTTCATCACCTACTTCTTCAGCGACCTTGAGTCCGAACGTGCCATGTGCGACTTCAACAACGACGGCCTGGTCGAGCCCGGTGACCTTGACGACTTCATCACCGCCTTCTTTGAAGGTTGCTGAAAAAGCCGCCTCCGGGCGGTACCTCTGAGAACCCCACAAGGGGGACCCGGCATCCCGCTGGGTCCCCTTTTTCGTGCCCCCACCAGGCGCTCCCGAGGCGCTTCACCCTCACCGAACCGACGCTGTCCAGTGTTCGGAACCGGTCATCCCTCGTCATACTCTTGCCCATGCCCATCGATCGCGCCGCCCTCGCCCGCGCCCTGGCGGATGTCTGTGTCCTCCGCGGCACCTTCACCCTCCGCTCCGGTCGCACCAGTTCCTACTACCTTGACAAGTACCTCTTCTCCACCCGCCCGGAGGTCCTCCGTCAACTCGGGGATCTCTTCGCCGAACGCATCGACATGATCGCACGCGACAGGCCCGTACACCGCCTCGCCGGGGCCGAACTCGGCGGCATCCCGCTGGTCACCGTCAGCAGCATGGCCACCGGCCTCCCATGCGTCTTCATCCGCAACAGCAAGAAGGACTACGGCACCGCCAAGCGGCTCGAAGGCGCGCTCAGCGCTGGCGAGACCGTCGTCATCGTTGAGGACATTGCCACCACCGGCGGCCAAGCCCTTGAGGCCGCCGCCGTTCTCAAGGACGCCGGAGCCGCTGTCGCCGCCATCATCGCCACCATCGACCGCCAGGAAGGTGCCCGCGAGAATGTCGAAGGTGCCGGAATCCGCTTCGAGTCGCTCTTCACGAAGTCCGATCTCGGCCTCTCCTGATCGCGCCCGCAACCGCCGCAGCACGCCCGAGCCAACATGCCCAAAGTCGCTCTCGAGACCACCCTCCTCCTTCACGGCGTCCCCCGCGATCAGGCCCGCGTTCTTGCCGATGACCTCGCAGCCATCGTCCGCAGCGCCGGAGCCGAGCCCTCGCTCGTCGGCATCCTCCGTGGCCGACCCCTCGCCGCCCTCACCGATGCCGACCTTGACACGCTCCTCGCCTCGCCCGAGGTCATGAAGGTCAACACTGCCGGGCTGGGGGCTGTCATGGCACGGGGCCGCCACGGCGCCACCACCGTCAGCACCACGCTTGAGATCGCCGCCGCCGCGGGCATTCGCGTCTTCGCCACCGGTGGCCTCGGCGGTCTTCACAAGGGCCTCGCGACGCACCTTGATATCTCCGCCGACCTCGGCGCCCTCGCCCGCTTCCCCGTTGCCGTCGTCACCAGCGGGTGCAAGTCCATCCTCGACGTCGCGGGCACGCGCGAACTCCTCGAGACCCTCGGGATCCCCGTCATCGGGTTCCGCACCGACCGCTTCCCCGCCTTCTACCTGCGCGACGGTGGCATCGGCGTTGACGCCCGCTTTGACGACGTGCCCGAGCTCGCCCGCTTCGTGCGCCATGAGCTCGCCCGCACCAACCGTGGCATGGTCATCGCCAACCCCATCCCCGAGGATGACGAACTCGCCCCCGCGGACTGGGCCACCTGGATGGCCGATGCCGCCCAGCGTGCTCACGATCGCGGCGTGCAAGGACGCGATATCACGCCCGCCCTGCTCGCCGCCCTCCATGAGATCAGCGGAGGACGCACCCTGCAGGCCAACCTCGCGCTCGTCCGAAGCAACGCCCGCCTCGCGGGCCAGTTGGCCGCCGCCATGGAGTGATGGCGCGCCCGCCCGCGATCACTCGCCCGGCTTGTGCGGCTCGCCCAGCTCGTCCGGCCCCGGTCGCTTCGAGAGCGCGGTGTACACCATCCGGTCGCGCTCGACCAGACACCCGCGCAGCGCATCGCGAACATCCGCGGGCGTCGTTCGCAGCAGTTCGTGAGGTGCCCGCGCCAGGTCATCGGGCGCGATCCCATGCAGCGTGCAGATGGGCAGCACACTCGCCCAATACTCGGGCTCAGCAAGCCGCCGCTCCGCATCGCTCGCCATCTCCTCGATCGCCTGCTTCACTTCTTCGATCGTCGGCAGCGTGCGGGCAGCATCGGAGAGTGCCTGCCGCAGCACCCGCTCCGCCAGGGCCGCATGTTCTCGATCACCCTTGACCCGGGCCGAGAGCACAAACAGACCCCCATCCACAAACACCCGCCCCGGCATGCTCAGGCACGAGACATCCGTAAAGGGCACCTCCGCGGCTCGCAGCGATTCCGTCGCCCGCGTTCGCACCAGTTTGGCCGCGATCGACAACCGCCGCACGCCCTTGAGGTCACCCATCCGCGGACCCGGGAAGGCCACAAAGACATGGGCCGTTCCCTCCGGGATTCCCAGTTCCTGCGTCAGTTCGCGCGGGCCGGGTGCGCGGTTCAGCAGCCGCGCCGCCGCAAAGACCCCCTGCCCCACCCGGGGCCGCGCTGCCAGCGTCCCCAGCGTCTCGATCACCGCCGCCTGAGCCCGGGCCATGTCGATCGGCCCCACGATCGCCACTTCGATCGAGTTGTTCAGCACCTGCAGCGACAACCACTCCTGAGCCCGCGCCGCCGTGATGCGCTCAACCTGTTCCTGCCGAACCGGCCCGAAGACACCGCGCCCCTCTGAGGCGATGCCGTCCATGAATGCATCCACGGCCACCATGGGGCCCGCGAGCGGCCGCCGGCGCTTCTGCGCGCCCAGCCACGCCGTCAGCGAATCGGCATCCACCGTCGGCTCAGCCAGCATCTCCCGTGCATGCTCGAGCACCCGCGTCAACCCCTCCTTGGGTGCCGACAACCGCAGCATTATCCCTTCCGGCCATGCGCCCCGCCTCGAGCGCGCAAACCGGCCCTCACCCGCCGCCCCCGCACCCCGCCCGCCCGCACCACGACCAGAGGGCGGACCCGGCGCATCCTCCGGCTTCGAAAGCCGGTCACGCTCCCCCGCCCCGCGCTCCATCTCGCGCAGTTCTTCGCGCTCCTCCGCCGTCAGGTCCGCCATGTCAACCGGCGGAACCCGCCACGCCGCTGCCGCAGCCCGCGTGAGCCCCGTCTGATCGGCAGACTCCAGTACCGCCCCCCCCGTCACGAGCGCGACCAGCGTCACCCGAGGCGCGTCCGGAATCGGCTTAAGGTGCACCCGCAAGCCGTTGGGAAGCCACAGCGACGTGACGTTCGACGCGGCGCAGAACTCGGGCTCCGCCCCCGCCAACCCGCCCGATGCGGCACCGGCGACACACTGCAAGCCCAGCAGGAACCCTGCAAGCACCGCCAGCAGTCGGGATGTGTTTCGGATCGTCACCAAGCGCAGAATGTTGTTCAGTCTGCCCCCTCCTCGGTTGCACCGGGATCACCGCCCGAAAGCAGGGCGCACAGCCCACCGCACCTCTTGCCCCTGGAGGGCCAATCGCCCTTGAGCATTCCGACGATGGCTTCGTCGATCTTGCCCTTGACCTTATCGATGTCGATCGCCGAGAACTCGATCGAACCCCGTTCACCCGTCGAAAGCACCCAGTACTCGGCCACTCCATCGACCTCCGGCCCTTCCTCGGCCTGCAGCGCGAGGAGATAGATGCCAAGTTGCAGATCGTCCGCCTTCGGTTCGAGTTTCGCCTTGCTCGGCCCCCCAGTCTTGTAATCGATGATCCGCCATCCGCCGGAAGGGAGCTGGTCCTTGCGGTCCATCCGAACGTTGATCTTGTGGGTATGCCCGCCGCATTCATACGCAAAGTGAGACTTCTTCTCGCACTCCAGCACATGGTCAGTTGGGTCAAAGAGCCGCTCGTGCATCCGGGTCAGTTGCGCCTCGATCTGCTGCCACGCATCCTCGCTCAGCACCTCCGTGCCTGCCGTGTCCACGAAGTAGACCTCCCGCGCCAGCGCGATGAGGTCCGCCAGTGTCGGCAGTGGTCGTCCATCGGAGTCGGCGTCCCGCACCTGCTCATAGAACAACTGAAGCGCTTTGTGAACCACGCCCCCCACCTGCATCCGCCGCTCTGATTCCTCCGGGAGTTCGAGCACCATCCGCACATACTGACACCCCGGGCACGCCAGGTAGTTCTCGATCGTGGTGAACGACAACGACAGCGGCGGCTGGAGCGCGCGCAGCGCCATCGGCCCCTCCGCCCTCCCGGCCCCCGCCAGTTGTCGGATCATCGCCTCGCCGAACCCCTGCACCTCGCTCCCGAACCGGCTCGCCCACTCGGGCGCAGCGCCCTCGCGCTCAATCTCCGCCGTCACCGCCAGCATCGCCGCGCTCTGCCCGAGGATCTTTGTCGCAAGCGCCACCGACTCCTCATCCGCCCCTGCGGCACCCCCCGCCGCCGCCGCCAGAGCAGCCGCGGCCCGCATGCGAATCGTCCGCCGGGCCCCGGCCAGGATGGCGCGCCGGCTTGAGAGTTGTCGCAGGTCCCCCGCGGCACGCTCGATCTCCCCCCGGGCTGCCGGGCCAACCCGCGCCTCACTCGCCGCCCGCATCACGTCATCTTCGCTCCGCGCGACGGCCAGCCCACGCCCCTCCTGGTCGCGCAGAAACTCGTCAAGGTAGTTCACGCTCTTACTGCGACTCTTGTTCAGTTTGCCCAGCAGAATGAGCCGCCGCTTCGCCCGCGTGCAGGCGACATAGAACAACCGCCGCTCCTCCGCCGCCTGCTGGGCCGCCGGCGTGCGCGTGTCCCCCAGCCGATCGACGAGCCCCTCCGGGAGCAGCGGGGCGTTTCGCCTTGCCGCACCGAACCCATGCATCCCGATGCGCGTGACAAACACGGTATCGAACTCGAGCCCTTTGCTCGCGTGGGCCGTACACAACTGCACCGCGTTGCGGTCGGCCTCGTTCGCCTCACCCGCCGCATCGACCCCGTCGTCTCGCCCACGAAACTCCTGCTCATCCTGCGCCAGATCCTCGTAGTAACTGAGGAATGCGTGAAGGTCCCCCGGCTGGGGAACCCGATCCTGCCGCGAACGCACAAAGCGGAGCACCTGCACCAGCGCGCTCACCCGCTGGGCCCGCTCCCGGCCGTCAAGAAGGTCCGCATGGGCTGGGTCAGCAAGCTGCATGATCCGCAAAAAGGCACGGTCGGCCCGGCTTGTGGCCGTCTCCGCCGCCAGTTCTTCAAAGAGCCGCAGAAAGAGATCCGCGCCAGCGTGCCAGGGCGATGTGCCCGCGGCCTTCCACGCCGCAAGGAACATCGGGAACGCGCCGGGATCATCCCCCCGGCCCTTCGCCGCAATCACCCGCGCGTTCGCGAAGGCCCGCTCCCACACCAAGACCACATCAAGCGGAACTGAGCAGGGCGGCCGCAGCAGGATGCGCCGGGCCGAGGCAGCCCGGCGCTGGTCAACAAGCAACCGTGCCCACTCCATCACGTCCTGCACACCCTCATCAAGCAGCGCGTTGCGGTCCGCCACGCGCTGCGTGGGAATCCCCTCCATCTCCAGGGCCGAGGCCACCCGCGCCAGATCCGCGTGGCTCTTGGCGATCACCGCGAACTCCCGGAACGCCCGCTCCGGGTTGGCCGCCCGCTCCGTCATGATCATCGCCGCGATGATGTCACCATCAAGCCCATAGTGGCTCAGCCCCGCAACCTCGACCGCCGCCCCCACCGCCGGCGCGGCCGCGCTCCCGACCGGACGCTCCACCCGTTTCTCCGGTTCGTAGCGGTCACTCCCGGCCAGCGAGATGATGTAGTTCGCCGCGTCGATGATGCACTTCTCGCTCCGGTAGTTCTCGCTCAGCGTCACCTTCGCGTGACCCGGCCACATCCGGCTGAATCGCGCAAAGGCCCGGTCGTCCGCGCCCCGGAAGCGGTAGATCGACTGGTCGTCGTCCCCCACCACGCACAGGTCGGGCGGCCGCGAGACCGAATGCGGGCAGAGCCGGCTCAAGAGTTCGATCTGGGCCCCGTTCACATCCTGAAACTCATCAACCACCACATGCCGATACTCCCCGCGGACAATGGCCGCCGCGCCACCGTTCGTCCCGAGGATCTCGATCGGCAGCCGGATCAGGTCCGCATAGGTGATCCACGAACGGACCCGGCACGCCTCCGTGAACTTCTCCGCCAGCGTCGCGCAGTCGACCAGCCACGCGGCCTCCGCTTCCTGCGCCTCGGTCTCCGGCGTGCGCTCCGCTGCGGGCAGTCCCCGCACCCGCATCAGCCACTCCACCGCAAATCCCCGGGCCCGCGCCGGCGAGACACTGTCGTTGTTGAGCGCCTCGATCACACTCCGCGCCCGGTCACCCTCCTGCTCGATCCCCTGCGCAAGCATCGGCCGAAAGAGGTTGTGCTCGCGGATCAGATCCCGAACCAGCGTCCTCTGCTGAGAGGAATCGATCAGCACCGGTGGGCGCACATACCCCAGACGCCCCGCGAAGCGCTCCAGGATCTTCACCCCAAGCCCGTGGAACGTGTGTACATGGACACGGTCCGCCGTCGCCGCGCCCAGCAACCCCGCCACTCGGGATCGCATCTCTTCCGCCGCCTTCACCGTAAAGGTCACGGCCAGCACATTCTCAGGGTCCGCCCCGCGCTCCCGGATCGTGTGCGCGATCCGATGAATGATCACCCCCGTCTTGCCCGTACCCGGTCCGGCCAGCACCACCAGCGGGCCAAGGTCATGCCGCACCGCCGCGGCCTGCGCGCTGTTGAGCGTCTGGACACCTTCGCCTTCGGCCTGTGAGCTCATGCCTCAGCGTATGGCCTCACGGCTTCATCAGGGCCGGGAGTTCTCCCGCGACCTCATCCATCCGCCGTGGGCCGCTCCGGCTCAACCTTCGGTAGAGGAAATACGCCCCGGCGGACATCGGCCGCCGCAGGCCCCAGTTGGGCAGACAATCGAGATACCCCCGCCACACCCCCCCGGCCATCTGGCGCAGTGCCCGGGCCCGCAACCCATACAGCACTCCCTTGATGCCGACCCCCGCCAAGTGCACGGGCAGCATGAAGAGCGGCGCATTGATCCACCCCATCAGCACCTGGGCCCGCGCCTGCTGACGCAGGATCCGGCGCGGGTCGCGGTTCGGGCTCTCAAAGTGGTGGACTGGGTCCGCCCCACCCAACCGGCAGACCCAACCCGCGTTGAGCATCCGCATCGCCAGTTCCGGCTCTTCACCCATGTGATAGAGCGCCTCCGTGTACCCGCCGATGCTCAAGAAGTAGTCCCGTCGCCATGCCGCGGCACACCCGCGGAAGTAGGTCGTGATCCACACGCCTGACCCTTCGGGGGCCCGCTTGTGAACATCCTGCGTCTTGTAGACATCGATATACGGCACCGCCACGCACCCCACGCGCGGGTCGTCAAACTCCCGGATTGTCTGCTCCACCGTTCGCGGGCTTGGAAAACTCGCTTCGTCATCGATCGAGATGATGATGTTCGACGACGCCGCCCGCACCGCCTTGTTGCGGTTCACGATGGAGCCGGCGGGCTTCTCCGATCGGCCGTACACCACCATCGGAAAATCCCGCTGCACCATCTCCCCCGTCCCGTCGGTGGAGCCGTCGTCGTTGACAATCACCTGCACAGGCACGGTCTGCGCCAGCGAGGTCTCGATGGCGCGGCGCAGTTCATCCTTGCGGTTGCGCGTGGCCATCACGACCGTAGCGGCAAAGGGCGAGGAACCGGCTGGTGAGGGCAACTCGGGCACGGGTGAGGGTTGGCGTCCGTTCCTGCGGGTCAAGCACGATCATCGCGGGCGATCGCGGCCGGGTTCAGCGTTCGCGCATCACTTTCGCGGGCACGCCCGCGGCCACGCACCCGGCGGGGATATCCCGGGTCACCACGCTCCCGGCCGCCACGATCGCGCCATCACCGATCGTGACGCCCTTGAGGACCGTCACCTGTGCGCCGATCCAGCACCCCGTGCCGATGCGGGTCGGCGCGCTCCGTAGCGGCTGCGTGTGCACGCTCTGCCCCGGCTCGATGCCGTGGTCGTGGTCCGTGATGTAGCAGTGCGGGCCGATCATCACGTCGTTGCCGATCTCCACAAGTTCCGACGCGTCGAACATCGTGAACCGGTTGCAGTACACCATGTCCCCGATCACGATCTTGCGCTTCCCTGTCTGGGGGCCCACACACAGAAGCACAATGTGATTGTCGAGCGACACCCGGTCGCCAAGCTGCACGTCCCACGGGTTGTACGGGATCATCACCCGCGACATACGGCACCCCACGCCGATCTGCGCCCCGAGGGCGCGGTACGCCGTGATGCGCGAACGCGACCGCACCGCCGAGGGCAGGTCGATGATCCGGTTGAGCATTCGTTGTGAGAACATCTTGAGGAACAAGGGTGTCGGGTAGTCCGGTGCGGGCTTTCCAGGAAGCGGGTTGGCGCCTTGTCGCGGGTCAAGGGGGAAGATCGGCTCTTCACCCTCCGCCGCTCGGGCCACTCTTGCCGCAACCTCGGCCGCGGCTCGCCTCGCCGTCACCTCCGCTGGCAGGCCTGAGGGGTGCGTGGACGATGCGGGAGTCGCTCCCGGGGGAGGGGGGGACGGGGGCGGCGCAGGGGGGGGCGGGCCAGATGATCCAAACGCACGTTGGGCGGGTTGGTATTCGGTCATGCGAAGTCAGGCCGCAAGGGCCGAGGTCGGCGGATGTTGAGCAGGAACGGTCGGAACGCCATGCATCGTCGCCGGCCGCCGGCGGAGCCCGGTCGCCACCGCTGCCGCCATCAGCGGGAAGCCCAGCGCGAAGCGCCACCGACCCTGACGGAGATTCATCCCAAGCGTCGCGGCCCAGAGCCCGAAGGCAGGGCCATAAGCGCCGCCGTACAGACCGTTCACCGCAGGAAATCGGCAGTGGTGTCCGATCATCCGCTCGCGCTCGCGTTTGCGTGCTGCGCCGCCGGGATAGCGACCCGCCCGCTCCTCCGCAAGCAGCAGGTGCCGCCCCTCGATGATCTTCGCCGTGTTCATCATGGCTGAGCCCGCGTGTCGGCGGTAGCCCAGCGTCACCGGGCCGCGCACCGCCAGCACACCGGGCGCGACCCCCAGCCGCATGTAGCACTCTGTGTCCTCGCCGTACACCCGCGCGCTCGTGAACCCGCCCGCGCTCAGGAACGCCTCGCGACGCACCGTCATCAACCCCGCCCCCGGAAGCACGGTCTCGGGGTCAGAGGCAAAGTAATCCGCATAGACATCCGCCCGCGTCGCCGCTCGCGCGATCCCCGCCAGTTCCGCATCCGCGCTGAACATCACCGGCAGCCCGGAGATGATCGACGGCCGGTGCCGGGCGATCAGTTCCGCCATCACTTCGAGCGTCCACGGGAACCAGACGTCGTCAGAATCGAGGAACGCGAGGTACGCCCCCGTCGCGGCCTCTGCACCGGTGTTCCGCGCGACGCCCGGCCCCGCGTTCGGTTGGCGCAGCAATCGCGCGCCCCCGGCCCGTTCCACCACGGCGCAGGTCTCGTCCGTCGAGGCATCGTCCACCACGATCACCTCAAAGTCCCGGCATGTCTGCTCCGCCACCGAGCGCAGCGTCGCCGCGATGGTGCCGGCCCGGTTGAACGCTGGGATGACAACAGAGAACAGCGGCATCGTGAAGAATCAGGAACAGTGCTGAACGAACAGAGCTCCGACCAAGGTTATCGACCGATTGGTCCCCCGAGCCAAGCACTCGCTTCCGCCCGACCCCGATTCGGCCGATAAACTCCCCCTCGGACCCCGGGGTGCACGACGCCCCCGATCCCCGAGTTGGTCCCTGGAGGTCGCATGGCTGGATCGTGGATGTTCATGAACCCGGTGCTGCAGCCCGTCGCGCTCGCTTTCGGGCGGCTTGAACTCCCCGGTTGGCGCCGTGTACTCAACCGCGTCGCCGGTTGGGACCACATGACCAACGCCCCCCAGCGCCGCGTCAAGGGCAAGCTCCATGGGCTGTACATGGACCTTGACCTCTCCGATTGGTCCGACCGATGGGCCTACTTCCTCGGCCGCTACTACGAGGCCCACACCCAGCGCCTCTTCCAACTCGCCCTCCGCGAGGGGGATCTCTTCGTCGATATCGGCGCCAACATCGGCATGACCACCCTCTGCGCCGCCGCCTGCGTCGGTGACGGCGGGCGCGTGGTCAGCTTTGAGCCCAACCCGCGCGTCTACGAGCGTCTGACCGGCCACATCGCCTCCAACGCCCTCGCCGCCCGTGTCGAGACCCGCAACCTTGGGCTCTCTGACCAACCGGGCGAACTCGAACTCTTCGTCCCTACCCACACCGGCCAGGCCAGTTTCGCTGGTGCCGATTCCGCCGATGCGGTACGCCATCGCGTCCCCGTCCGCGTCGGCGATGCCGAACTCACCGCTCTCCCCGACCGTCCGACCTTCATCAAGATCGATGTCGAGGGCTTCGAGATGCACGTCCTCAAGGGGCTCTCCAAGACCCTCGAATCTCGCCGCCCCGCCGTCGTCACCGAGTGCGTCGAGCGCCTCTTCCGCCGGGCCGGCACCAGCACCGCCGAGATCTTCGCCTTCATGGCCCGGCACGGGTACCTCGCCCACAGCGTCGAGTACCACGAACCCCCAATCGGCTGGCCCGGCGCGCTCTCCCTGCGCCGCCTCCGCGGCCCGGGCGACATGCCCGCCGATGATGTGCTCTTCCTCCATCCAGAGAGCGAGCACTTTGATCGTCTCGCTGCGTGTATCGAGGTCCTCGCCGAGGCCGCTTGACCCGCGGCCACGGAGCGAACATCCTCACCTCCGCCGGCGCAGGATGCACCCCGCACTTCCTCGGGTCCTGCCCCGCACCATGCCCCCGAGCGACCCATCCCGACCATTGAGCCCGGCCGAGATCGCCGCCGCCAACGCATTGGCCGAGGCCGAACTCGCGCGGTGGATGGCCGCGCAGCAGCCCGCTGGCAAAGTCGTAAATCCTGCCCCCAAGCCCCCCGCGCCGCCGGACCCAGCAACCGTCTCGCGCCTTGCCAAGACCCTCGAGAAGAAACTCGGCAACGCCGTTCAGCCACCCACAACCACCCCCCGGCCGTCCATGCCCCTCGTTGCTCAACCACCCGCCCGCCCCCGTGCTGGCGAGGTCCGTGCCCGCGACCGCGCTGCCGACGAACTCAAGCGCATCGCCTTCCACGCCCGCCGCGCGGCCGAAGCCGCGGCACCATCCAACGACTCAGGCACGACCGAGGACCCCGGCGAAGCCGAAGACCAGTGGTGCGCCATCGAGTCGGCCCTCGAGGCCTTCCTCGCTTTCGGTGGCGATCCGGCCGAACCCGCGATCGATGCTGCCCTCGCGCTCTGCCGTGCGACGCCCCCTGCCGACCCCGGCCCGGCGCTTCGGGCCGCCCTTCGTCTTACCGTTCAGCCCGCGCATGCACCCGCAAACACTGCGGCCGCCCGGGCCCTCATCAACAACACGCCTGTCGTACTCATCGGCGGCATCCCGCGCCCCCACGTTCGCGCGGCCCTTGAAGCCGGGCTCAACATCCCTGAAGTCCGCTGGCTTGATTCCCGCCCCCATCAATCAACGTCCACCTTCGACGCCGCGATCCGCCGCCCCGACGTGCGCCTCGTGCTCCTTGCGATCCGCTGGTCAAGCCACAGTTTCGCAGCGGACATCCCCGCCATGTGCACCCGCGCCAGCAAGCGGTGCGTTCGCCTCCCCGGCGGGATGGGTGTCACTCAGGTCGCGCACCAGATCATGCAGCAACTCGGCCGCGATTGACGGCAAGAACGATGCACGAGACCGCCGCCGTTCACCACTCCGGCCCGCCGCTGTACCGCCCATACACATCCGCCATCGCCTGCACCATTTCGCCCAGCGTGCAGTTGGCAAGCGCCGCATCGACGAGCGCGGGCATCACATTCGTCGCGTGCAGCCCGCTCCCCTTGGGCGTGATGCCCGTCGCGCCCGCGGCATAGTCCTTCCCCTGACACGCCAGCCGGATGTTCGCGAGCGCACCCTTCACCGCCGCGCTGTCGCGCCGCCTTTTGAAGTCCGCAAGGCGATCGCACTGCTCGGTCTCGACCGTGTGCGGGATCTGCAAAATGTCGATCGGCCGCTTCTCGTCGGGGTCCTGATACGCGTTCATCCCCACCACGATCCGGTCACCCGCTTCGCACTCTTCGCTGAAGCGATAACTCGCCTCCGCAATCTGCCGGCGGAAGTACCCGCGGTTGATCCCCGCCACTACGCCGCGCCCATACCCCGGCTGGCGGGCGTACGCGGTGTGCTGCGTGAGGTCCGCTGGCGCCTCGCCCGCCTTTGTCCCGGTCCGCTGCCCCGACTCGGGAGTCCCCATGCGGTCAATATCCGCGATGTACCCGAGCGCCTCGCGCTCCATCACATCGGTCAAGTGCTCGACAAACCACGACCCGCCCAGCGGGTCAGTCACCCGCGTCACGCCCGTCTCGTGGGCCAGAATCTGCTGCGTCCGCAACGCCACCGTCACCGCCTGCTCGGTCGGCAGGCCGAGCGTCTCGTCCATGCTGTCGGTGTGCAGCGATTGGCAGCCCCCCAGCACCGCCGCCATGGCCTGATAGGCCACCCGCACGATGTTGTTCAGCGGCTGCTGCTCCGTCAGCGAGCACCCCGCCGTCTGCACGTGCGTCTTCATGAACATCGAGCGCTCGCTCGTCGCGCCGTAGCGGCCCTTCATCGCCCGGGCCCAGATGCGCCGCGCCGCCCGCAGCTTGCACACCTCTTCAAAGAACTCGTTGTGGCTGTTGAAGAAGAACGACAAGCGCGGCGCGAAGTCGTCGAGTTTCATGCCTCGTTCCAGGCACGCCTCCACATACTCAAGCCCGTCCCGGAGCGTGAACGCCAGTTCCTGCGTCGCAGTGCTCCCCGCCTCGCGGATGTGATACCCCGAGATGCTCACGCTGTTCCACCGGGGAAGGAACTTCGACTGGAACTCGATCGTGTCCACCACCAGTTTCACGCTCGCCTCGGGCGGATAGATGAACTCGTTCTGGGCGTGGAACTCCTTGAGAATGTCGTTCTGCAGCGTTCCGCCCAGCTTGTCCCAGCCGATCCCCCGCTGTTTGGCGTGGGCCAAGTACAGCGCCCAAGTCGCCGCCGCCGGGCCGTTGATCGTCTGGCTCACCGTCACCGAATCGATCGGGATATCCGCGTACAGCCGGTGCATGTCCTCGATCGTGCAGATCGCCACACCGCACTTGCCCACCTCGCCGCACGAAAGCGGATCATCGCTGTCACGCCCCATCAGTGTCGGCAGGTCAAACGCCGTGCTCAGCCCAGTGTTCGCCGCGGTGCTGCTCTTGGCTTGGCCCAGCAAGTACTTGAAACGATTGTTCGTGTCGTCCGCGCTCCCGAACCCCGCGAACTGCCGCATCGTCCACAGTCGCGACCGATACCCCTGCGGGAAGAGCGATCGCGTGAAGGGATACCGCCCCGGCGCCGCGATATCGCGCCCGTGGTTCTGCAGCGAGACGGCAACCTCCGGCGCGCTGTACGGCGGCGGGATGTTCCCCGCCTCCGTACCCGGGCCTTTCGCCGGTCCACCCGGGTTCACCCCCGGCCCATACGCCGGGTCGAGCACGATCCCCGAGATCGTCACCGCCTGCGGGTCAAGCCCCTTTGTCCCGCTCGGGCGCACCGCCGGGACCCCCGGCCGGGGCGTATGGCACGATGCCGCGGCTGAGACCGCGCCGGATCCGGCAGCGTGATGACCTTCGGGCGATGAGTGAGATGTTGACATGAGTGACCTCTCGGTGAGTATAAGCGAAGGGCCGATTCTCCGCCCCCGCTCGCCCGTTCAGGAACCACAAAAAACGGCCCCGGGGCCGCAGACCCGGGGCCGTCTCGTTTTTCTCACACGCGCTTCTTGATCCTCAGCGGCGCCGCCGCAGCGCGGCCAACCCGCCGAGCGCCAATAGCCCAGCCGCAGAGGGTGAGGGGACGGCCCGCAGGTAGTTCCCGTAGATGTACCCGCCCACGTCCGTCCCGAGCGTCATCGCGTCGTCAGCATCCCACTGGAAGTGAACGCCAAGGAACACGCGGCTCATGGCGTTCTCCATCGCCGCCTGCGAAAACGACGTGAACGACCGCGTCAGGTCCGGCGCGTATCCGAGCCCCGGATTCACCGAGAACTCGTCGCTCCCGAGCGTGAAGGCCATGTTGTCCGTCCCGAAGAAACTCCGCATGATCTCCGCGTGGACCGCGCCGAAAGTCGCGTGCCCGGAGACATACGCCGGGAAGGGCGGGGTGAAGTCGTTCAGCGGCAGCCAGTCCGCCACCGGCGTCGTTCCCCCGTTACCGTCGTCGAGCGTCTCGCGGATCGCATCGATCGGTCGCCAGAGGTCGATGGGCGTGTTGTACTTGGCATCCCACGCCGCCACGCACGCATCACCAAGGCCCAGCCCCACGAGGCCAAAGAGCCGCGCGTTCTCCGAAAGCGACAGCCCCTGCTGGGCCGAGACCACCTGCGTGAGCTGGATCAACTGCCCGGGAGGTTTGCTCGTCCCGTCCCGGTCATTGGCCCAGAACCATGCCATCTGGGTCTGGTCTGCGGTGCGGACGCCGCTGTCGCGTGAGCCAAAGTCACGCACGCCCACCACGTTCGGGCCGCCGTTGATCTGCTCCGCATACGCCGGGCTCTGCAGCAGGTTCTGCATGGAGCCAAAGTCCGTCAGCCGCGTCGGCCGGAACTGCCCGCCGGTCTGCATGCCCCACGGCTGAACGTTCCCCCAGTGCGGAGTGAAGGGCTGCACGTTCGGACCATCAGGAGTCACGCGCCAATCACCCGCTTGCCCGCCCGGCGTGTATGAAGCATCGGCGTCGTACCCGTCGTTCTGCCGCAGCGTCAGCAGGTTGTTCGCCACCGTCTGCCCGAACGCCAACCCCGCCGCTTTCGCCGGCGAATCGGGAATCGCTGCCAACTGCGACTGATACCGAGCCGTCACGATTGCCAAGCTCGTCGCGTCCGGGTGAAGCGAACTCATCACCGTAAACGCCGCCGCGGCCGCCGCCGCTTCACGCGAGGTCCCCGCTGCCGGCACCGGCAACCCACTCTGATAGGGCTCAAATCCCCCGCCCGGGTTGTTCACCCGGTCGATCGCGTTGATGGCGTCGTACATCGCGACGTTGAGCATCGGGCCGGATCGTGAGATCGGGCACGGCGCACCACCCACGTTCCGAGTCACATCGAGGTAGGAGCTGTTCCATTCAGTGACGACATCCGCCGTCGCCGCAGCACACGCCGACCCCACCACCACAACGAGACACCAAGCGCGCTTCCCGCACATAGTGATCCTCTCTCTGCCGGCAACTTCCGGCCCTGCGTTGACCTCAACGACCGCACAACCCCGGACTCCGGTCCGGAATCGACGGTCGTCGGGTGGCACCCACCGCCCGAAACCCCGAACAAGCGGTCCAGGAAAAGGGCCACAGCCATGTTCAGCATAACCCAAGCCAGACTCTCTGCAAGGGCGCGTTCAAGGAACCCGCGAAACCGCCACTATCGGACGCGCCCGCTACCCTCGACCACGATGACCTCCCCGCGAACCGCGACCCCCAAGATCAACGGATTGACCTACGCCGCCGCCGGGGTCGATCTCGAAGGCAAAGACGCCTTCACCGAGGGGCTGACCTCACTCATGAAGCGGACCCACGGTCCGCGGGTCATCCCCAATCCGGGCGGCTTCGCCGGCCTCTTCCGCCTCGACTACAAGAAGGGCCTCTTCGCCCGAAACTACAAGGACCCGGTCCTTGTCGCCTGCGCCGACGGTGTCGGCACCAAACTGAAACTCGCCATCGATGTCGGCCGATTCGACACCCTCGGAATCGACCTGGTCGCCATGAACGTCAACGACATGATCGTCCAGGGCGCCGAACCCCTTTTCTTCCTCGATTACATCGCCATCGGCAAAGTCGAACGCCCCGTCCTCGACGCGCTCGTCCGCGGCATCGCCGAAGGGTGCCGCCTCAGCGGGTGCGCCCTTCTCGGCGGCGAGACCGCTGAGATGCCGGGGCTCTATGCCCCCGGTGACTTTGACCTTGCCGGCTTCGCCGTGGGCGTGGTGGAACTCGATCGCGCCATCAAGCCCGGCCGCGTGGAAGTCGGCGATGTTGTCCTGGGCCTTGCCAGTTCGGGAATCCATTCCAACGGCTACACCCTGGTCCGCAAGATCGTCGAATCCGCCCGGCTCGACCTTGCCAAGACCTACGACGAACTCACCCCGCCCCTCCGTCGGCGTCGCGCCAAGGCCGGGCCCGATCGCGCCCCCACGCTCGGCGAGGTCCTTCTCACGCCCACCCGCATCTACACCCACTCCATCACCACCCTTCTCCGCAACTACAAGGTCAAGAAGGTGATCGGCGGCATGGCCCACATCACCGGCTCCGGCCTCGCCGGCAACCTCTGCCGCGCTCTTCACAAGCGTGTCGATGCCGTGATCGATACCACCTCGTGGGAGGTCCCCCCCCTCTTCCGAGTCCTGCAGCGCCATGGCACTGTCAGCGACGCTGAGATGCGCCGCGTCTTCAACATGGGGATCGGCTACACCCTCGTGGTTCGGCCCACGTTCGCCGAGAGCATCGCCGCGACGCTCCGCAAACTCGGCGAGAAGGTCTCGGTCATCGGCATCATCGAAAAGGGCCGTGGAGACGTTCGCGAGGTCTGAAGGCCTGCTTGCCCGTGATTCGCCCCATCGCAAAACGCACGCGGCCCGTTCGCTACACGCGAACGGGCCGCGGGGTTGTCTTCGTTGTCAAGAAGGCCCTTCAGCGACGCCGACGACGACCGGCCGCCAATGCGCCAAGCCCGAGAAGGGCCGCAGCGGATGGTGCCGGGACCCGGGTGATGACCACGCCGGTGCCATCAGTGCCGAAGAGGATGCTGACGTTGTTGATCAGGTCCTCGCTGATCCCCGCCGCACCCGTGAAGGTGAGCACGATCGACGACTGAATGAAGGGGAACTGACTGCCGCCGAAGGGACCCGCGCCGCCTCCGTTTTCAAAAGTCCCATCCGCCACCACGCCGTAGTTCGGGCCAGAGTTGCCCAGCGAGATGCTCCCGCCGTTGAACCGGCCTGCAAACCCCGAGGAGGATGCGCCGTACGCCGCGAGGGGACTCGCACCGAGCACATCGGTGTACGAACCGTTGAGGTTCGTCGACGTGTTCGACGTGCTGCCGTTGGTGAAGACCGCGGCACCCGCACCGAGCGTCACGCTCGTCAGGTCAAGGCCGGGTGCGGAACCGTTCACGTCGAACGCCACGCCCACCAGCGCGTTGCCCTGCGCCGTCGTGCGCGGGGACGTTGTGTTGGTCAGCGTCACGGTCAACGTGTTCCCGGAAACGCTGAACGTCGCCGAGCCGGAGGCCAGACCGTTCACCTCAGGGTTGTTCCCGGTACCGGTGAAGGTGACCGCAGCGCTTGCGGAGCCGGCAAGAAGTGCGACTGTGGTCGCAGACAAAAACGCGAACGCACCGCGCGAAGCAATGTGGGATCTCATGGTTACTCTCTCCAAGGCAAGTGTGTGAAACCGAAATCGGAACCGTCTCATTCAGTGTACTTCCGTCGCGGCCGAACGGGTCCGGCGCAGCACGAAAACCCAGCGCAATTGAGTACAAAACGCCATTCGGACGTTGTATCGCAGGCGCGATAACACGCATCACCATGGGTCGAATTACCTATGTTTCCATGAACGCATGTCGCGACGAAGCGTTCGCCGCACCCACCCGCAGCCCAGCTACGCCTCGGTCGGCCGACGATACGTCATCGTCATGCGGGCCCCGCCCAGGTCATGCTCGACGTTCGTCATGAACGCCCGCATGAGCATCAGCCCTCGCCCCGAGGGGAGCTCAAGGTTGGTCTCGGTCGTCGGATCAGGCACCGCGTCGGGCTTGAAGCCCGGGCCACGGTCGTGCACAGAGACCTTCACCTCGTCCTGCGTGATCTCGTAGGTCACGGTCAAGGTCTCGGAATCCGGCAGCCCGCGGTGGCCGTGCTGGAAGGCGTTGGTCAACGCCTCCTCGAGCGCGAGCCGGATGGCGAACTTCGAGGCATCCGGATACGCGAACCGTTCGAGCGCGGCAAGGATCGCCCGCTCCACGGCATCAACATCCCCCCGGTTGTGCGCCGGGTGCATCACCGCGTGAACTTCGTGAGCGTCGGTCGGCATCAGCATGGGGCGGAACACACCTTCGCATCGTGGGCACGAGCGGCAGTTACTCTGCCTCCGATTCGTCAGACCGGCCAGTGAAGTTCCCCGGTCCGCCTCGGTTATTCCACGGATGTTCTGGTGGTTCCTTCGTCGAAAATGAGGTTCGGGAACTGTGCGATGTTCAAACTGGGCTGGCGATGACCACCCCGCCAAGGCCACGGGGAAGAGGATTGGAAATTGGGGGGACCGGCCTCAACGCTCGGCCGGGTTCTCGGATCCGCCGGGACGGAGGGCCCCGTCCAGTGCCCGCACCCTCACTTGAAGGAGGCGAGTGCCTTGTCGGTCGTCTCGTGGATCTCGAAGATCCGGTGCAGCTTGGTGATGACGAAGACCTGGTAGATCTGCGGGTCGATGTTCGAGAGCCGCAACTGTCCCTGCGAGAGCCGGATCTTGTTGTTGATCGTGATCAGCGTCCCCAGGGCTGCAGACGACAGGTGGTCCACATCGGAGAAGTCGATCAACAGCTTCGGGCTGGGCTCGGCTTCGATGATCTGCTTGATCTCGTCGCCGATCTGCTGGATGTTTGCCTCATCAAGGATGTTGCGGTCGCGGAACTGAATCTGGATCGCGCCGCCATCGCGCTTGACCTTGAGGCGTGATTCGCTCGTGGGCACTGGAGGAACTCCTTGCAGATCGGATGCTGAGGCGGCGAGTGGTCGCGGGGACAGGGGAACAGACGGAAGTAGTGTACCACAGGGACTGGGACGGAGCGGCCCTGAACCGCTGCGAAACGACAGACGAGATCCCTTCCCGCGGCCCGCCTCTGATAGCAATGACGCCCGCGCCGACATGCCAGACTGCCCGCGAAAGTCCTCGCCTCGATCGGCTCCTGCACCCCGGTGAGAATCCGCCCCCAACCGGCACACCAAGAAAAACGCCCGTCGAAGGCGACGGGCGTTGAGGGGCAAGGATCGTGCGGGCACTGGGGCTTAGCCACCGATGCCGCTTCGAACACTGTCGGTCAGCCCGGGGAAGTTCTTCTCTTCTTCCTCGGTCTGGATGAGGATGGTCGGCTTGACGAGGATGAGCAGCGTCTGCTCGGTCTTGGCCTGCACCCGGTTGGTGAAGAAGCGGTTGATGATCGGCAGTTTCGAGAGCACGGGGACGCCCGTCTCGACCTCGATCTCGCTGATGATGCGCTGCCCGCCGAGGAGGACCGTTCCCTCATCGGGCACAGTCACCGTCGTCTGCACCCGCGTGGTGTTGATGGTCGGCAGTTCGAGGAAGCTGTTCGTCGTGGCCGACGAGGTCAACTGCCCGCCCACCGCCGCCGTCACCGCCACCTGGCGGAAGGGCTGCTGGCTCTGGCTCACGGCCGTGTCGATGTTGATCGTCACGTAGCGCCGATCACTCGACACCACCGCTTCGACCTGCAGCGTCACGCCTTCGGTCAGCACCTGCGGATCCGGATCAAAGCCCACCGAGGACTCACCCGTCACCGGCATGAGGTCCGCGATGAAGGACCGCTGCGTGCCGACCGTCACGTTCGAGGTCTGCCCGTTCGTGAGCGTCAGTCGCGGGGCCGTCAGCGTGGTGCTGCGGCGGTCGGCCTGCGTGGCCTTGATCAGGAAGTCCA
The DNA here is from genome assembly GCA_052388255.1 of Phycisphaerales bacterium. Lineage (GTDB taxonomy): Bacteria > Planctomycetota > Phycisphaerae > Phycisphaerales > UBA1924 > JAEUIX01. The sequence continues at coordinate 1,140 of JBQTIJ010000215.1, read as the reverse complement.
CCTGCACGTCATCAAGGAACTGGCCCGCGATACCAAGGGCCGGAGCCGCCGTCAGCGAGGTCGTCGCGAAGGGGCTGAACCCGTTCGCCAGCGTCTCGCCCAGGTTCAGCGAGTTCTGGCCCGCGCCGATGGGCGAGAACCGCGCCGGCGGAACCGTGTTCTGCAGCGACCGGTCCGCCGTCCCCGGCGGGATCAGGATGGGGGTCACCGACCCGCCGCCACCGAAGTTGTTGCTGTCGAGCACGCGACGAATGGGTGTCGAGTTGGTGAAGTCAAAGAAGTCGCCCGGACGGATGTTGGGGTCCGTCGCCCGGGCCGCGGAGATCTGATTCGAGTTGGTGTTGAAGTAGAGATCGATGTCAAAGCCGATCTGCTCGAAGAAGTCCTGGTTGACGGTCAGGAAGCGCGACTCCACGTTGATCTGCATGCTCTTGAGCTCGCGGAGCTTGCTCAGGAGCCCGGTGATCTCGCGGTGGTTCGCGGGCGTGGTGGTGATGATCAGGTTGCCGTTGAGCTCCTGAATCGCCCCGCTGCTCCCGCCCCGGTCGCGCCAGCCGTCCGGGTCAACACTGTTCTGGATGATCGCCACAAGCCGCTGCATCTTCTCGTCGCGATCGAGCCGCTCATTCTTTTGCGTCTTCTTCGCGCTGTTGAAGGGTGTCTCCGTCGCGCGCCCCGGCTTGCTCGATGCCACCACCTGCGCGAGATCCATGTTCGGCAGGTCGGTGAAGTTCGGAATATCGAGCAGGAGCATCAGGTCCATCACGCCGTACGGCTGCGTCACCGTGTAGCGGTTGAGTGTCTCGCTGCTGCCGATCGAGATGATCCCATCCGCCACTGTGAACCCCGCCCGGCTCGATGGGTCGTTCGAAACCTTCGCCAGAGCCCGGTCGAGCACCACGCGGGCCGGTGCTTCCGAGAGCTCAAGGTGGATCGGTGACTCGCGATCAACGCCGATCGTGGCGAGCGCGGGCCAATCGATCTCCACATCCACGCCGCACGTCTGCTTCACATACGCCGCGACCTGTCCGAGAGTGTGCCCCTGGAACTGGGCGGGGATGCGCCGCTCGAGGGCCGAGAGCGTGCGCCGGTTCTCCGGCGTCTCAAGGAAAGAGCCCGAATCGCTCCGCTGATAGGTCT
>JBQTIJ010000214.1:0-7002 GCA_052388255.1 Phycisphaerales bacterium | reverse complement strand
TCGCTCTCGTCTTCAATGTCATCGTCTATTTTCTGTATGAGGCGCGGGTCTGCGGCCTGGGACTGAATGTGCCCCAACTCGTGGGCGAGGCGCGGGATATCGGTGGGTGGGAGGCGGCCAAACTCTTCCTGACGGGCTACTTGGTTGAGCAATCGCTCTCAGCCGACAACGTCATGGTGATCGCGGTGATCCTGGCTTCCATGAAGGTGCCAGCGGAGAACCAGCGGCGGGTGCTCTACTGGGGGATCGTGGGGGCTCTTGTTCTCCGTGGACTGATGATCTTCCTTGGGGTCGAACTCATCCGCCGGTTTGACTGGGTGCTTTACATCTTCGGGGCCATGCTGCTGCTCGGCGCGCTCAAGATGCTCATGGGGCTCTTCAAGAAGGAGGGGGAGCACAGCGACCCGGCGGATGGGTGGACCGCCCGGCTGGTGAGCAAGTGCATCCCGCTCTCACGGACATTTGATGGTGAGAAGTTCTTTACCCGATCCAACGGGACGCTGATGGCCACGCCGCTCTTCCTGGCGCTGATCATCGTTGAGCTGACCGACCTGATCTTCGCGGTCGATTCAATCCCCGCGGTCTTCAGCATCACGCTCGACCCGTTCATCATCTTCACGAGCAATGTCTGCGCGATCCTCGGACTCCGCTCGCTCTATTTCTGCGTCGCCGCGCTCATGCGCGCGTTCGCGTACCTCACCTATGCGCTGATCGCGATCCTGGTCTTTGTGGCCATGAAGATGCTGCTGCGGCTGCACCTTGACGAGACGATCTCGCTGGGCATCATCGTGGGGATTCTGGCCTTGGGCGTTGGGGCTTCGCTGCTGTGGGGCCCGAAGAAGTCCGCCGGGGCGTGATCAGTGAACAACCATGGCGCCTGAGAGCAGGTCGTGCAAGGTCTGCCGCTTGGGCGTGAATATGTTCAGGGCGTAGGGCACCAGTCCCACGACGACCAGCACGACGCCAATGACGATGATGTACACGTTGTCGCCCGCACGGATGATCCCCAGCCCGGCGATCGAGATGAAGAAGAGCGGCCCAGAGATGAACGACTTTGTCATGTTCCGGGCAAAGGCCCCGAGCAGACCGAGTTCATTGGAATCGGTGCCGCCGACGATCATGCCCAAGGCCGCCTTGCCCGGCGTCGCGCCCCCGATGCCTTCAAAGAGCGTTCCGTATACAAGGGGGACAAGGGGAGCGACAATCGACAGCCAGGTTGGCAAGACGAACGGATCGTCCGGCCCGGTGATGGCGCCGGAGGCGACGCTCATGGCGCCAACGACGCCACCGACAATCCCGAAGAAGATGGCGAGGATGATCGCGTCAATCAAAGAGCCCGCGAACCGGCGCCAGAATCCCGCGAACTCATCGGCCCGGAGGATCCGCTGGCTCAAGTTCCGTGAACGAATGGCCTTGGCCACCTTGGGCGGCTTGCGCCCTTTGGCCACTGGGGCCGCGGACGCAGAGGCAGAGGTTGGGCGCTGGGCCGCGCCACACAGGGCACAGAAGTCAAGACCCGCCGCGACCGGCGACTGGCAAGCGATGCAGGCGGTTGTGGCGACGTCCTCCCGAAGGTCCAGCGGCTCATCGCCGAGCGGCTGTGGCGCGGCAGGCGGCGCGGGCGTGGCGTGAGCATGGGGACGGGCATGGGCCGCACGTTCCTTCTCGAGGGCGTCTGCCTTTTCGAAACACTCCTTGCACCAATAGTGACCCGCGGGGTCCTTCAGTCGCGCCTTGTGGGAGCAATCTTGGTGGCAGCCGTGGCAGATTCGTGGCGGATGGCCGTGTGCGGATTGATCGGGCATGGTGGGCCTGTGACGGAGTGCGGATTTCCCAGCGCAGCGGCGGAGGCACGGGCCTCGACCGCACCAAGAGAATACCACAGCCCCGCCGCCCTTGCCACATGCTCAGCGAGCCGGGGGTGCGGGCAGGAGGCGGAGGGCCGGACGCGCCAGAAGGACGATCAAGATCCCGGGCAGCAGGCGAAGGGTCTCGCGCTCGACGAACCCTGAATAGAAGAACGCCGAAGCGGCGGCCACGGCGAGGGCCCACATGAGAACAGCGCGGCGGGCGGAGACGGGGTGGGCATACGGGATAACGCAGACATACACATAAGCCGGGAAGAGGAGCCCGTAGCCGCCCATGAACAGGCGATAGATGACCTCTTGCGGTGCGAGTTCACGGGTGAGGTGGGGGGCCAGATCAGTGAGGGCCGCTGCGGCGAAGGTGAGAACTGCGGCACCGATCACGACGGCGGCGCGCCCGATGGCCGGGGCCAGGCGCCATGCGGCGGCGACGTGAACAGCGATGGTGAAGCAGAGTTGCCCGATCAGATGGACCACGACGGCGGCGCGGGAGCTCCCGCCCAGGTTCGGCACGGCGGAATAGACCGCGGTGAACGCGATCATGACCGCGAAGAAGAGGCCGAAGCCGAGCGTGAAGGTCGCGCGAGCGTCGCGCTGGTCGGCGTCACGACGCAAGGCGAGGAACGTCGCATCAAGGTACGGGCAGAGGAGAAAGCCGAGAGCGCAGCAGGGGGCCATGGCGAGGACCGCCGGTGCGGGGAGCGCGGCTGTCGGGATTGGCGGCGCGGTGCCGGCGAGCAGGAAGTACCCCACGATACATGCGACCGAACCCAGCCATGCCAGCGCGCCCGCGGCGGCCCGGGTTCGCTCGCTCCACGCGAGCGCGAGGGCCGACACGAAACAGACGTGCGCGGGCACGAGGGGCCACGCGAAAAGGTCGATCATCCCGGGCATGGGCCCGAGCGGGCCTACAGGGGTGAGCACGAAGGTCAGCAGGAACCAGGCCTGAAAGGCGACGGTGACGGTGCTGAACGCGAGCACCAGGGGCCGGTGCCGCTGAAGGAGTTCTCGTGCGCCCGATTGGCTGAGCACCCAGCCGAGAGCCGCGGCGCCCGCGATGTTGGGGATGGCGAAGATGGCGAACCCGAGCGGGCCGAAGTCGCGCAGGAGGATCACCGGCAGGAACATGCCGATGCACCAGGTCCATGATGTCGCCAGAAAGGCCGCGCGACCGAGGAGCGCGGGGATGGGGCGCGTCACGGACCGGGCTCCGCGCCTTCGGCCTTGATGCGGGCTCGGCGGGCCGCGCGGGCCTCATGCAGGGACTTGGGCGTGATGTGGAAAGTCGCCTGGCACTTCCCCACCCGGATCTCCTTGCCGAGTCCGCGAGTCGGGAGCTGCTGCACGATGTCGAGTTCAATGTCGAAGTTGAACTCGTTCCCCTCTTTCAGGAGCGCGTCAAGGTCCTGCAGCGGGATGCAGCGATAGATCGCGGGTCCGAAACAGGGGCGAAGGAACTTGTAGGAGAGTTGCTTGCAGACGACGGTGTAGTCGCCGCCGCAGCGGCCATAAATGTACATCCCGCCGGCGATCTCGCTGTTGGCCAGGAGCGAAGCACCCGCCATCGCGTTGTACCAGTTTCGGTTGAACTTGCGAAAGGGCAGGACGGCGGAAAAGGTGTTGCCACTCTCGCGTTTGATCTTGATCCCGGAGCGGAATGCGTACGGCAGCCAGATGAGCGAGGCCACGCGGTGGGCGAGGGTGCTTCGTGCGGTCAGCCCGCTGATGAATGCCTCCATCCGGTCATAGAACGACCGTTTGCGCGGGCGGGCGATGCTTGTGCCGCCGGTCCCTGCGGCTCCATTGAGCGCCGACTCCCCGGGTGCGGGGGTAGCCGCGGCGGCCAGAGCGGGTTGTGCGGCGGGTTGGGACACGTGTGGGGGTGCGTTCGGGCTGGCAGGGATGGTACGCGCTGGCCGGTCGGGATTGGTCAGGCCGGACCGGCGGGGACAAGGTCGTACCACCCCTTGGCGCTACGAACGACGCGACGGATGGGGTCTCCTGGTTCATGGTCGAGCACGAGGGTCCAGTCGCGGTCCGCGGCTTCGCGAAGGAACCAGGTTCGGGTCACCATGCTGGTGTAGGGCTCGACGTCATACGCGAGGGAGTACGCTGCCCCGACGTGCTGCACAGTGGGCATGACGTCCGGGGTGAAGACCACCTGCTGGCCGGTGGGGGTCGTGAAACGGACGGCTTGTTGCCCCCAGGTGTGCCCCGGGACAAGAAAGACATGGATGCCGGGGAGGACCTCGGTCTCGCGGGCCTCTTGCGGGTAGAGGGGCTCGCTCTCGCGGCCGGGTCGATGACCGCTCGGGAAGGGAGGGAGAGAATCGACAAGGCGCACGGAGTCGGCAAGCGGGGCGAGGTGGTCGGTGAAGTAGGTCCGGGTCATGACCGACCGGTTGTCGAGAGCATCGAGCCACTCGCGATGCTGAACGATCAGTAGGGCGCGCTCGAAGGTGCGCCGTACCGCGTGGTCACCTCGCGGGGCACCGAAGGTTGAGGCGGGGCCGGTCCAGTGGGCGCTCTCACCCGCGCGGCAGAGTCGGGTGAGCCCGCCGGCATGGTCAAAGTGCAGGTGAGAGACGATGGCCGCGTCGATCGAGGCGGGATCCACTCCGGTGTTTGCGACGGCGGCCTCAACACTGGTTGATTCAAGGGCGAAGAGGTCGCGGCTCTTCTCGTCGAGCTTGTCGCCGGTGCCGGCCTCAATGAGGATCCGGCGCGGTCCGGGGCCCGGCCCGTCGCGCTCGAGGAGCAGGCAGTTGTGCTGGAGGGTCATCCGGTTTCGATCATCCACGGGGACGGACCTTGACCAGACTACGCGGGGGATGAGTCCGAGCATCGAACCGGCATCAAGCCGGAACTCCCCAGCACGGAGGAGCGTGAAGGTGTAGCGGGATGTGGCGTCGGGCATCGGCGGAGCGTAGGGGCACGGCCCCAAAAACAAGGCAGGCCCGAGTGACCGGGCCTGCCTGCGGTTCGCGGATGAACGTGCCGATCAGATGATGGTGAAGACCTGCGAGGTCACGCCGATGGCCCCGTTGGTGTCGGTGGCGCGGGCGAAGATCCGCACAGAATCACCGGTGGGGAGGGTTGAGCCGTTGCGGGTCGCGGTCCAGTTGTTGGTGGAGGTGACGCGGGTGGCCGTTGCGATCGAGCGGTCCCCGGCGTCGAGGATGCCGTTGTTGTTGGTATCGAAGAAGAACTGGACGGAGCGGATGGCGTTGGTGGCCCCGTTGTCGGGGTCGAGCACATCGAACGCGGTGAGGGTGAACGTGCCCGTGCGGGTGAGGGGGTCGGGCGTGGCGGTGAAGTCAGCGAAGACCGGGGCCGCGTTGATGCGGACGTTCACGGTCGGGATGGTTGTGGCGACCTGGCCGTCGTTGTCGAGGACGCGGGCGAAGTAGGCGCGGGTGCCCTCGCTGAAGCCGTTGGCCTCTGAGGCCGTCACGGTGACGGTGTAGCCGCCGGTGGCGGAGGTGTCGGTGCCAAGGAGCGTGTCGATCATGGTGTCGAGGAGGCCGTTGCCGTCATCGTCGCGCCAGAACTGCACGCTGGCGATGGTGCCGTCGGTGTCGCGCGGGTTGGTCGCGGTCAGGCGGAGGGTCCCGCCCAGCATCGCCACCGTCGCGGGTGAAGCGGTGATGGCGGCCACTGTCGGGGCGACGTTGGAGATGTTGACAGTCCCGGTGAAGATCTCACCGAGGGCGTTCTTGCTGTCCTGGGCGCGGGCCAAAATGACATTGTCGCCCGTGCGGAAGAGGGTAGTTGCCACGTTGGTGATGGAGAAGACCCCCGCGGTGGCGCGGGTCGCCCGGCCGAGCAACTGGTCGATGCCAACATCAACCTGCGCATTGCCGTTCACGTCGCGATAGAACTCGACGGCGCGGATGGTGTCTGAGACGTCGGCGTCGGTGATGCCCGTGGCGGAGAGAGTGATCCGGGTCAGGCGGGGCACAACCCCCTCCGGGGCGCCGAGCGAACCGATGACGGGGAGTTCGTTGTCGGCGTTGATGGTGAAGATCACCGTGACGGCCGTGCCCGCGCTCTCGTTATCGAGGGCCAGGGCATAGAGGGTGTTCATGCCCACCTGGAAGCCGCGGAGTTCCGTGGTCGCGATGCTGGCGGTGTAGCCGCCGGCGGCGAGTTCATCCTCAAGGAGCAAGGTGTCGCCGGGCGTCATGCCGTCGGAGGTGGTCTGGAGGCCGGCGATGCCGTTTGACTCCCGGAAGAAGCGGACGCCGGTCACCGAGCCGTCGGCATCGCGCACGGCGTTTGCGGTGATAGTGATTGCCTGGCCGAGGAATGGCAGGGGAGAGAGCCGAACGGTGGCCGAGGTGATGGTGGGGGCGCGGTTGTTGACGATCAACACCGCGGCTTCGGCCTCGCTGGCGGCGTTGTTGTTGTCGATGGCGCGGGCGAGGATGGTGTTCGGGCCGGTGGCGAAGCCCGCCGAACTGGCGAGGAAGGTGTATCCAAGTGAGGCGCTGCTGTCTGAGCCGAGCAGGCGATCGGTGCCGACTTCGATGGTGCCGTTGCCGTTCACGTCGCGATAAAACTCGACGCGCCGGATGGTGCCGTTGTCGGCCACACTGGTGGCGGTGAGCAGGACGGTATCGAGCCGCGTCAACCCGGCGACGCTCGTGGTGAGCATGTCGATCGTCGGGCGGGGGTTCACGGTCACGGTCGCGCCGGGGGTGACGGCGGTTGCACCGTCGCTGTCAACCACGACGGCGAAGACCGTGTTTGCACCCTCCACCCAGCCAGCGCTCGCGAGGGCGGTTGTGATGAGCTTGTAGCCGCCCGCGGCGAGCGTGTCGGCACCGAGCAGGGTGTCGGTGTCGGTCTGGAGGCCAGCGATGCCGTTGGTGTCAAGGTAGAACTGGACCTGGGCGATGGTGCCGTCGGTATCGCGCTGGCCCGTGGCCGTGAGGGTCATGGGACTGCCGAGCGAGATGACCGGGCGCGGGGTGCCGGCGACGGAGGTGATGGTCGGGTTGGCGTTGACGACCATGAGGATCGTCGAGGCGGCGGCGCTCACGCCGCCGTTGTTGTCGACCACGCGGGCGAAGATGGTGTTCTCGCCGGTGGCGAAACCTGCCGTTGAGGTGGTGAGCGTGTACCCGCCGGTCGC